>NZ_JBFAOU010000406.1:0-2373 GCF_040675365.1 Catellatospora sp. NPDC049609
TTTTTGTCCGTTCCTCGCTGGCAGAGAGAACATTACGCGGCCCCCCGACCCGGATGCAAATCGGGGTCGGTTGTCGCCGGTCACATCATCACCGCGCGCCTATCTTAGCAGTTCGCCCCGGCTGGATGTCGGGAAAGGAAGCGGTAGGGGCACCCGGTGGAGGCAGAATCTGACGCGTGAGAGTGACCGCGGACACAGCACTCGCGGAGTACGCCGCCGCGGTGATGCCCTGGCTCCTGCGCGACCCCGTACGCAACAACCAGCTGCTGACGCTGTTGCAGTCGCGGTTGGACGGGGTGGTGCTGCCGGAGTCCGAGCTGCTCATGCTGCGGGTGGTCGACGAGGGCGGCGCCGTCGCGGCGGTCGCGGTGCGGCCGCCGCCGTTCGCCATGCTGCTCAGCGACCTGCCGGACGAGGCCGTGCCTCCCCTCGCCGCGCACCTGGCGGGTGGCGGGCAGCGGGTCACCCGGTTCACCGGGCCACCGGAGCAGACCGGGCGCCTCGCGGCCGCGCTCGCCGGCCGGGCCGGTGGCCGGGCGAGCATGCTGGCGGCGTACCGCATGTTCGAGATCTGCGAGGTGTCGCCGCCCGCGGGGGTCACCGGGCGGCCGCGGGAGGCGGCCGGGGCCGATCGCGATCAGCTGGTGGCCTGGTCCGCGGCGTTCCAGCGGGAGGCGCTGGCCGACCATCCCCGCACCGACCCGGCCGCGCCGATCGACGGGCGGCTGGCCCTGGGCGGGCTGCTCTGGGTATGGGAGGCCGGCGGCGAGCCCGTCGCGATGACCGCGATGACCGCACCCGCCGCGGGCGTCGTGCGCATCAACCTGGTCTACACCCCGCCGCGCCGCCGCGCGAACGGCTACGCGAGCGCGCTCGTGGCGGCCGTGAGCCGGGCGGCGCTGGCGGCGGGTCTGCGGCCGGTGCTCTTCACCGACCTGGCGAACCCCACCAGCAACAAGATCTACCAGGCGATCGGGTACCGGCCGGTGCAGGACACCGGGATGTGGGAGGTCGGCTAGGCCGAGGCCGGATCGGGCAGCGGCTGCCGGTGGGAGATCTCCGCGGCGCGCAGCCGTCCCGCGGCCAGCGTCACGATCACGATCAGACCGGTGACGAGCGCGAACGAGAACGGCAGCGAGGTGGCGTGGGCGATGCCGCCCATCAGGCCGGGGGCGGCCAGCCCGGCGCCGTAGGACACCGTCGCCACGCCCGCGATGGCGTGGGCGGGGTGGTCGCCGGTGTGCCCCGCGGCGCTGAAGGCCAGCGGCACCACCACGGCGACGCCGAGCCCGATCAGGCCGAACCCGAGCACGCCCACCAGCGGCGCCCAGGCGCCGACCACCAGCACCCCGCCCAGCACGCCGACGGCGCCCGCGGCCCGCACCGTGCCCACTGCGCCGAAGCGGCGGACCACCGCGTCGCCGACCAGCCGCCCGCCGGCCATGGCCAGGGCGAACATGCTGTACGCGAGCGCGGCCTGCCCCTCGCCGGCGGCCAGGATCTGGCGCAGGTAGACCGCGCACCAGTCGGCGGTCGCGCCCTCGGCGAAGACCGCGGCGAAGCCGATCAGGCCGATGACCAGCACCGGACCGCGCGGCAGCGAGAAGCGCGGGCCGTCCCCGGCGGCGGGCACGGGGGCGCCGGGCAGCAGCCAGTGGCCCGCGGTGACACCGATCACCGCGAGCAGCACGCCCATCACGCCGAGGTACGCCGCCGCGGCGCCGACGCCGGAGCCGAGCAGTCCACCGACCGACCACATGCCGTGCAGGCTCGACATGATCGAGCGGCCGAGCCGCTGCTCTACCTCGACGCCCTCGGCGTTCATGGCGATGTCGGCGGTGCCCGCGGTGACCCCGGCGAGCAGCAGCATGCCCATCAGCGCCCACTGGTTCGGCGCGAGGGCGAGCACGCCGACGGCGAGACTCCACGCCGCGATCAGGATCCGGGTGGCCGCGCGCCCGCCGATGCGCTGCACCAGCCGCCCGGTGAACGGCATCGAGCTCAGCGAACCGACCGCCGGCATGATCAGCGCGAGGCCGAGGGTGCCCTCGGTGAGGCTCAGGTTCTCCGCGATCCACGGGATGCGGGAGGCGAAGCTGCCGCTCGCCGCACCGTGCACTGCGAATACCGTCGCGACTGCCCACCGGGCCCGGGTCACCTGCGAAGCCATGGCTGGGACGTTACGTGGCAGTCCGCCGACCGACCACCGCTCGTCACCGGCTCCCGCGTGGAGAGGTCCGGACACCGGTGATTTCACTGATCCCGCCAGGATCGCCTCCGATCCCGGCAACGCTGCCGAGCACCCCGGTGCCGGATACCCGATGAGCAAAGGCTCCGCCGGCGACCTGGCGTCGGGGCAGCGTGGGCTGCCCC
>NZ_JBFAOU010000407.1:0-2369 GCF_040675365.1 Catellatospora sp. NPDC049609
GCGTCACGACGTCCACGTCGTCAGGGCGAACACCAATCGCGCCGAGGCCAAGGGGAAGAAATCGACTACCCCAAGGCCTCGGCGCACAGGTTAAAAGACAAGCTAGTCGTGGAGGAGGTGACGGACGAGAGCGAAACGGATCCTGGTGCGGGGGCGGACCACGGCGTAGGCGGTGCTCTGCCCGGAGTGCGGCGCCGCACACCACGCGTGTGCACGGCTACAGTCACGCGTGGACCGTGAACGATGGGTGCGTCGATGCACGTCGTGCTGCTCGTCGTACGCATGCGTCGGCGGTATGGCCAAAGTATGGCTACCGTCGGACGTTCCGTGAGCAGGTGCCCGTGTGCTGGAGCGGTGTCAGCGGCGCACCGTGCGCCTGGCGGAGGTCGGTGCGGTGGTCCGAGAAATCGACGCCGACACCCTCGCCCGGCTGCCGTTGATCGACGCGTGCGGGCTGCAACCGCTGCGGCTGCCATGCGCAGAACAGGCCGCCCTTGACAGGCAGGTCCGTGCCTGCAACCGGCTGACAATGGCAGCAGCCGAGCGCAAAGTCCGGATCCAGGACATGGTCCGGCAGCTGATGCCCGTCCCGCCGCTGACCGGCGACCCGGGCCGGGCCGGGCCGACCTGGCCGTGCTGGAACGCTTCACCGATCCGCGGACGCTGCTGGCCGCCGGCCACGATGAAGTGGTGGCGGATGCTGCAGCGGTACACCGGACGACGTGAACTGCTCCTGAGGGCGTCGATGCGGTCGCCGCGGTGGTCTCCGACCGCAGCATCGCCGGGTGAAACGGTCGGCGTGGTTCACTACGCGACCCCAACTATTGCGTATAAGATCGCTAAATCTGGTAGGGGCGATGGTTGCAGCCGAACTTTGTACTGCCGGAGCTAACGGAGGCGAGCGCGAGGCGCTGAAGTGGTTGTGCCGGCACCGGAGGTCTCCCCAACGCCCCTACCGTGATGGGACCGTGCAGGAGGCGATCAGCGCGCTGGTGGGCAGGGCGAGTCTGCCGTCGGGGATCCGGTAGTCGTTGGCAAGCCGTTCGAAGTGGGCTCGCGCCTCGGCTACACCCTCCGGCGGCAGGCTTGCCAGCAACTTCCCAAGGAACCCGATGCCGTGGGCAGGCGCGGCCCACCAGTCCTCCGGGTCGGTGTGGTGCGTCCAGGAGACTTCGTGGCAGGCCAGGTCGACCAGGCCCACCTGTTCCATCAGGCTGTATAAGCCCTCGGGCGTACGCGCAAAGTCCGCTCGCGCCGCGGCCAGCGGCAGCGCCGACGCGGGCACGTCCAGTGCCGCTGACACGTCACGCCACAGCCGCTGTAGCGGCGACACGGGATATGGCCAGATGGTGAACGCTATCCGGCCGCCAGCTCGGGCGACTCGGCGCAGCTCGGCCAGTGCCGCGGGCGGGTCGCCCACGTGGTTGAGCACGAAGTTGGCGGTTACCGCGTCGAACGCGCCGTCGCCGAAGTCGAGCCTGGGCAGGATGCCGTGCTGGACGAGGGCTTCGGGCGCGTTGCGCCGGGCCGCGTCAAGCATGCTGTCCTCGGCGTCGACCGCGGTGACCGCCGCACCACGCTCGCAGGCTAGCGCCGCCACGGTGCCGGGCCCAGTGCCGACGTCGAGCATCCGGTCGCCCGCAACGACCCCTGCCGCGTCCAGCAGTGACCGGACCGGGTACGCACACAGTTGTGCCAAGCTGCGCTCGTACGTCGCCGCGCGTCCCCGCCACGTCCGTCGCTCGTCCTCGTCGAATTCGGTCATGTCACCCCGACGGAATTCGGGCGGATACGCGATCACCTCTGCGGGCTGGCCTTTCCCCTGGGGTGCTCCGGACATTTAGTCACCCCTCATCGTGCCGCAGTTTGGCATTGGCAGCGTAGTGGTTGCTGGTTCGGTGCAAGTCACGTGTAAGGAACTGGGTGTGGTGGAGGTCGGCGTAGAGGCCGCCCTCGGCGAGCAGCTGCTCGTGGGTGCCGCGCTGGACGATCCGGCCGCCGTCGAGGACCAGGATCTGGTCGGCCTCGCGGACCGTGGACAGGCGGTGTGCGATGACCAGCGCCGTCCGGCCGGCCAGCGCCGTGGACAGCGCCGCCTGCACCGCGGCCTCGCTCTCGGAGTCCAGGTGCGCGGTGGCCTCGTCCAGGATGACGATCGACGGGGCCTTCAGCAGCAGCCGCGCGATGGCGATGCGCTGCTTCTCGCCGCCGGAGAACCGGTAGCCCCGCTCGCCCACCACGGTGTCCAGCCCGTCGGGGGTGGCCCGGACCAGGGCGTCGATCTGCGCGGCCCGCAGCGCCTCCCACAGCTCGTCGTCGGTGGCGTCGGGCTTGGCGTAGCGCAGGTTCTCCGCGATGGTCTCGTGGAA
>NZ_JBFAOU010000408.1:0-2315 GCF_040675365.1 Catellatospora sp. NPDC049609
GCCGTCGCCGCCCTGGTCTCCGACCGCACCATCACCTGGTGATACGCCGGGAGGAGTCCACTGCGCGACCTCAGCTATTGCGCACAAGATCGTTAGACCGCACGAGGACCAGTCCAATTACTTGAGCTCAGCGACCGGGATTTCCGTGAGCGCCCACACCAGCGTGGTGCCGCCGGCGGCCGGGGTCAACTCGCCGGTTTCGACGCGTCACGTGCGTGCGTTACGCCATCGCTGGAACGCTTCGTCGCCTTGCCCGCGTGGCCGGTGCGGCGGATGCCAGCGCCGTCAGGTAGGCGCTGGCATCCGGTGGCACTGGTCAGCTGACCTCGATGAGCAGCCTGCCGCACTTGAGGAAGAGACGATTGCCGGCTGGTCCGGCGAGGTCCGGGTGGGCGGTCAGCAGAGCGGTCAGGGTGCCGTTGACGTCGGCCTCGGTCAGGTTGACGGTCTCTTGGCCGCTGCCGGGTGCTTCGGCGACCAGGCGCAGGCCACCGCCGCTGGCGACGCGGCGGACCTGGTTCATGCTCGGCACGAGGCCGGTGGCCTTTACGAACAGCTCGCCGATGCTGGCGTCGCTATGTTCGGCGCGGGCGACTGAGGGCAGGTCGGGAGTGTCGGAGAAGCGCTTCTGGGAGAACTGTGCCTTGAACCCGGCTCGGCTGGCTGCCGCCGCGTCCATGCCGTGGATGGTGCTGGTCACGTCGGAGGCCAGCATCGTCTTGACCCCCATGGGGTGAACTGCGCCGTCCGCCATGAGCTGGATCAGCAGCTCGATCTCCGGGTCGAGCAGCTCGGTCAGCGCCTTTAGGTAGTCGGGCATGAGCCGGTCGGCGGCGGACATAAGCTTGCCGAACACGTCTTTGGGATCGAATGCCAGGCCGACGTAGTTGCCCTTGCTCTTGCTCATCTTGGCCCCGGTGCCGTCGGTGCCCTCGATCAGGCCGGTCGCGATGATGACCTCGGGCTTCTGTCCGGCGTTCTCCATGACACGGCGGCACATCTGCATGTTGAGCAGCTGGTCGAGGCCGCCGATCTCCATGTCGGCGGTGATCTTGACCGAGTCCAGGGCCATGACCACTGAGTAGACCAGCTCGGCCATGGTCAAGCCGCTGCCGGCCGCGAGCCTCGTGCGGAAATCTTCGCGCTGGAGCGAGGCCGCCACCGGCAGCTTCTCCAGTACGCCAATGAACTGCGGCAGTGTTATCGGAGCGAGCCATTCACTGTTGAAGCGGAACTCGGCATGGTCGAAGTCGAAGAACGGGGTGACCTGCTCGCGGTAGGTCTTCATGTTGGCGGCGATGTCGTCGTCGGTCAGCGGTGGCCGGTCGCCGGCCCGCCCGGACGGGTCGCCGATCTTGGCAGTGATGTCGCCGACGATGAAGACGACCTTGTGCCCCATGCGCTGGAACCGACTGGCGATAATCATGGGAACGGCGTGGCCCACGTGCACGTCGGCGGCGGTCGGGTCGATGCCGAACTTGACCACGAGGCGGCGCTGCTCGGCGCGGGCGGCGGCCAGCAGCTCCGCGAGCTGCCCGCCGGAGGGCAGCAGTTCGTGGGAGCGGGCGGCGATGAGGGCGGCCTGCTCGGCTGGCGGCAGGTCGGAGAGGTCCATGGCTCGGCGCTCGCGCAGCAGTTCGAGGATCTTGGTCAGTTCGGGTCCCTCGCGCAGATCGGGTGCCCCGCACAGGGTGTCCATCAGCGCCTTGTGGGAAGCGCCGAGGCGGGTCGTTTCGGTTAGCATGGATTGTCCTCTTCAAGTCAGGCGTCGGCCGTGGCGGGCTCATTCACGTACACGATCTTGAGCGTGGTGGTCCCTTTTGGGGGACGGGCGGCTGCTGCCCCGTGCGTGACCAGGAAGGTGTGCTCGTGATGACCCGCGTAGGCGCGGGGGTCGATCGCCAGCAAGTCCAAGGCGTCGGCGAAGTCGTCGCGGTCGTTGTTGACGCGGTACGCCTTATTGCCTCGCGGGGACTCCTTCTCCAGGAGGGTGCGAACCCGGTATGCCAGCAGCCACATGCGTGCGGGAGGTACACGCCGAGGCCGACCACCTGTCCAAGGGATGCCACGGCGTTGGCTGCTAGCAATATCGCTTCACTGTGCGCGTACCTCCACGGATTCGACCACTACATCGTAGCGTGCCATGGGCACGCGCGGAGGCGGCCACACGGTCGGCGAAACCGGACATGCGTTCTATGGGATCGTCGTCCTTGATGCCAATGAGCTTGTCCAGACCTCGTTTCCGCTGGTGAGCTGGGGTTGACAACGGGGGTTGTGTCGCCCAGTGGCAGGCTGCGGGAGGTGCTGGCCGTTGA
>NZ_JBFAOU010000409.1:0-2257 GCF_040675365.1 Catellatospora sp. NPDC049609
CAACCTCGCCAAACGCGCCACCGGCGAAAGCACCCCAACCTGGCGAGACACCTGAACCGGCATCACTCACAAAATTCGTGAATCAGACGCCCTCTGAGGAGTCTGCGATGTTCGGATCACCCGAGATGTACTTCGACTCGCGAAGCTGCATCACCGAGAGCTCATCGACGAGGCGGCCAAGCAGCGGGTGGCCAACCGGCTGCATCGCCATGGCCGTAAGCGCCGCCAGGCGCGCGACCACACCGCCCGATGAGCCGGGGCAGACAGGCCCGGCGCCGCTACGCGGCCCCGGGCCTGTTCGTATCTCCTGACGATGCTCGCGCGGCCCGTGCCACCGGCAGCCGGATCTGGTCCTTGGCCGACTCGATAAAGACCGCCGTGGCATCCGGGTCGCTTGTAGCCTTGCTCCATGCGCCCACGGCCACCGGCTTCGATGTCGATCTCTCTGCCCGACGGCAGGGTCCTGGACATGAGTGTCGAACGGCCCGCCGTCGGCGGGCAGGCCACCGTGACGGTCGTCGAGACGCTCCAGCCGCGGATGTTCGACCGATGCCCCATCTGCGGCGATCCGGCGACATCAGATGAGCACGTACCAGCGCAGAGCCTGCATGGGCGGGTGATGACCCGAACGTGCGAGCCGTGCAACAACGGGCTCGGCAGCCGCGTCGAACCGGCGCTGCTCGACTGGTGCGACAACGCCATCAACCTGTCGAAGCTCAGCGGCGGCAGCGTGCCCGGTCAGCGCCATGCCGGCCGCCTACTGCTGCGCCACCTTCCCGACGGGCAGTTCGTCCTGCTCCAGGACGGCCCCTACGACCCCGCGATCGCAGACATCCTGCGTAGCGGCAACGTCGACCTCAAGGGTTGCCTGCCCAACGATGACCACGTCCGCCTTGCCCTGCTGAAGAACGCCTATCTCGCGGGCTGTCTGAAGTTCGGAATTCAAGAGGGCGGGTACGCCGACGAGACCCGCGCGGACCTGATCGCGGCTCGTGATGCCAAGAACCGCCAGGACATCCCGCCGAGCAGGATCGCGCGAGGACTCATGGTCCGGCGCCTGTCCGGACCAGTGCCGAGCGCCGCTGCCTCCGTCGCGATCGCCATCGCCAACGACCCGACCGGGCCCGTGCCCGGGGTGGTGCTGGCCGGGCGCATCTTCGTGTCGTGGACCTCCGATCTGGGCACAGCAGCTCCCGACCGTGACGCCTGGGAGATCTCCGCTCCGCTTACTGTCGGTCCGGCCGTTGCCGGGACGGTCACCGCCGTCGACACGCCGTAAGAAGCCGTGGACCGACAAGGCTGCGGCGGACCGAGGCGGCGGCATGGTCGCGCTGGCCAGTCCCGGACACCGCCTCGGCACGGGTAGTGTTGCTACCTATGCGGGCGGAAGTGCTCAAGGGTCACCTGGACGGGCTGCTGCTGGCGGTCCTGGAGGACGGGCCGGTGACGGTCACCATCGACAGGGCATGCGGTCGCGGTCCCCTGCCGCGGGGTAGGTGTACGTCGGCACGGTGTCGGTGCCGCCGACGATGAGGCTGTGGCTCGTGGTGGTGGTCCGGTTACCGGTCTTGCCGTACCCGTAACTGGTCCAGTACGCATCCGGGCCGGCGACGCTGCTCACCGATGGAGCGGCCGCGCATCCACCGGCCGACCTGGGTGGTACGGACTTCGTCTTGAACACCTACGTGGCGCGCCACCGGATGTGGCTTGCGTGAACCAGGTCGGAGCCGGGCTGCGGCTCGATCATGCTCTGCCCCGCCATGTTGAGCAGATGCTGACGGCCAGCAGGGCTGCGGGCGATGAACCTGCGCGAGAACATGATGCGCCGGTCACCGCTGGTCCCGAAGACGCCTCGATCGAGAAGTGTGTGGTGCACGGCGCATAGGCAGATGAGGTTGTCGAGCTGGTCGGAGCCGCCGTGGGACCACCAGCGCACGTGTGCGGCCTCCAGACCGACGGGGCGCCCAACGAGCAGGCCGTCGAAGCCGCAGAACGCGCACTGATACTCGTAGGCGTGACACGAGATCGCGCACCTTATGGCTTGCGCCACGCGGAGGGGCGTGGCGCGCTCGCGCCGACAACGCAGACCCGCACCGGTGCTCTGGAGGTGGTGGTGGCGGGCACCGTTGAGCCGATGCCGCACCCCGCGGGGCCAGCCCCTGCTAGGAGCTGTTCGGGGTTCGGATCTCGGTGGGCTTGTTGGTGGGCTGGTGACGGCTGGTAGAACTCGGTGGTGGCGCGTTTCGATGTGACGGAT
>NZ_JBFAOU010000410.1:0-2208 GCF_040675365.1 Catellatospora sp. NPDC049609
GCCGGTGTGCCGCCGCGACCGGCGGCACACCGGGCGGGAACTGCCCGGCAGGGGGTACGGCATGGGGCGCGGCCGGGTACGGCAGCGCGGAGTGCGGCGCGCCCGGCACCGCGTGCACCGGCGCGGCGGGAACGGCGTGCGGCGCGGCCTGGGGCCACGGCTGGCCCACCGCCTGCGGCGGCGCGGCGTGCGGGTGCGGCCACGGCTGGCCCGCCGGCTGCGGCGGCCACGGCTGGTGCGCCTGGGGGTGCGGATGGGCCGGCGCGGGCGGGAAGGGCCCGGGCACGGGCTGTGCGGGCGCCTGCGGCGGCACGGCGGGGGCCGCGGGCTGCGTGGCCGGAGCGGCCGGCGCCGCGGCGGCCGAATCGGGCTGGGGACCCGTGTTCATGTGTCGTTCCTCCCCCGTGGCACCGACCAGGTCCGGTCGGCTGGCACACCTTACTCGGTGGTGGCGAATCTCATCACCCCTGCAAGACGGCCTGTATGAAAGCTCCACCGACGCGCCATACCGGGGTGCTGCCGCCAACCCCGGGTGCCTGGCCGTACGGTGTGACCATGACCGACGAGGACGCACCCCTGCGCCGTCGGACCCGCCACCGCACGCCGACGGGCGAGGTGGTGCCGGACGGGACGTCGAACGGCGAGGGACCGACGCTGCTGACCGAGCCGACCGACGGCACCCCCGCACCGATCGACTCCCCGGCCGGGCTGGCCGAGGTGGTGGCCAGGTTCGCGGCGGGCACCGGCCCGGTCGCCGTGGACGCCGAGCGCGCCTCCGGCTTCCGATACAGCCAGCGGGCGTACCTGGTCCAGCTGCGCCGCAAGGGTGCCGGGACGGCCCTGATCGACCCCGTGCCACTGCCCGATCTGTCGGCTTTGGATGAGGCGCTGGCCGACGCCGAGTGGGTGCTGCACGCCGCGAGCCAGGATCTGCCCTGCCTCGCCGAGCTGGGGCTGCGCCCGCGCCGCCTGTTCGACACGGAACTGGCCGCCCGGCTGGCCGATTTCGAGCGGGTCGGCCTCGCCGCGCTGACCGAACAGCTACTGGGTCGCACCCTGGAGAAGCACCACTCGGCAGCCGACTGGTCCACCCGGCCGCTGCCGCACGACTGGCTGACCTACGCCGCGCTCGACGTCGAGCTGCTCGTGGAGCTGCGCGACGCGCTCGACGCGGAACTCGACCGGCAGGGCAAGTCCGGCTGGGCCGCGCAGGAGTTCGCGGCCCTGGTCACCAATGGTGCGCGGCCGCCGAAGCAGCGCACCGACCCGTGGCGGCGCACCTCCGGCATGCACCGGGTGCGTGGCGCCCGCGCCCAGTCGCGGGTGCGGTCGCTGTGGTACGCCCGCGACGCCATCGCCGTACGCCGCGACACCGCGCCCGGCCGGGTGCTGCCCGACGCGGCCATCGTCGCGGCGGCCGAGATGAACCCGAAGACCGAGCGGGAGCTGCTGCTGCTGCCCGGCTTCGGCGGCCGGTCGGTGCGCCGGCTCGCGCCGACCTGGCTGGAGGCGCTGGAGGAGGCCCGCGCGCTGCCCGACGACGCGCTGCCGACGACGCCCCAGTTCGAGGGCCCGCCCCCGCCGCACCGCTGGGCCGACAAGGACCCGGAGGCGGCCGCCCGGCTGGCCCGGTGCAAGGAGGTGGTCACCAAGACCGCCGAGCAGCACCACCTGCCCCCGGAGAACCTGATCACGCCCGACTTCGTACGCCGGCTCGCCTGGGAGCCGCCCGCCGAGCCGACCGCGAGCACCGTCACCGAGCTGCTCAGCGGGTTCGGCGCCCGGCCCTGGCAGTGCGAGCTGCTCGCCGAGGAGCTGGCCCAGGCGCTGATCGCCCCGCCGCCCGCACCGGCGGAGCCGGGGACCGACGAGGTGGCCGAGGACGGCACGGGTTCCGAGGACGGCACGGGTTCCTGAGCGGGCCGGGCCGCGCCGTCGGCCCGTTCTGCCCGCCGCGCCTCACTTCGCGGGGGGTTGGACACGCCGGCACGTCCCGGGCCCGGACGCCCCGGCGTCGGCCCTCGCATGTCCGCGTGCCACCGCCGTCGGTCGCCCGTGGCCGGTCGTCGCGTGGACGGGCGAGGACGGCACCGCACTGGCGGGTGACAACTGCTGGGTCGGTGCGCGCCACCGAGGAGCTGGTGACGCTGGCCGTGTCGGAAGGCGAGGCGAAGCAGCCGGCCGCGAAGCGGCGCGCGAAACCCCACG
>NZ_JBFAOU010000411.1:0-2190 GCF_040675365.1 Catellatospora sp. NPDC049609
CCGTCGCCGCCCTGGTCTCCGACCGCACCATCACCTGGTGAAACGCCCCGGAGCGGCCCATCACGCGACCTCAACTATTGCGCACAAGATCGTTACACAATGAGGTCTGTACACAGTTCGATGTGATGGCCACGATGGGGCGTGCGCAAGGGTGAGCAGCCGCCGTGGATCGTGTCTGATGAGCTGTGGGGCGGATCGCGCCGCTGCTGCCGCAGAGACCCAGGCGCAGCAGGTTCCCAGGTCGTCGGCCGCTCGACGATCGTCGGGTGTTCTGCGGGATCCTGTTCGTGCTGTACACGGCGATCCCGTGGGAGTTCCTGCCGCGTGAGCTCGGGTTCGGGTCCGGGATGACGTGCTGGCGCAGGCTGCGGGACTGGAACGAGGCGGGGGTGTGGCAGCGGCTGCACGAGCTGCTGCTGGCGGAGTTGCGCGGCGCGGACGCCCTGGACCTGTCCCGGGCGGTGATCGACAGTTTGCACGTGCGCCCAAAACGGGTCCGAGCCCGGTCGACCGCGGCCGGTCGGGCTCGAAGCACCACGTCGTCACCGACGCCCGCGGCATCCCCCTGGCCGTGAGCCTGACCGGCGGCAGCCGCAACGACGTCACCCAACTGCTGCCGCTGGTCGGCAAGATCCCGAAGATCCGGGGCTTGGTAGGCCGGCCGCGTAACCGTCCCGGGCGGCTGCTGGCTGACCGCGGCTACGACCACGACAAGTACCGGCGCCTGCTGCGGGCTCGGGGGATCAAACCGGTCATCGGCCGCCGTGGCACCGGCCACGGCTCGGGCCTGGGCGCACAGCGCTACGTCGCCGAACAGACCATCGCCCTGCTGCACTGGTTCCGCCGCCTGCGTACCCGGTGGGAGATCCGAGACGACATACACGAGGCGTTCATGACCCTGGCCTGCGCCATCATCTGCTGGCGCCGTCTGCGGTCATTACGTTAGGAGTTCTAAACACTGCCGACCCGGCCCAGGCAGGCCAAAGGGCCGGACATCGACACCTGCCGTCCGATATCCGGCCCCGAAGAAGGCGACCGTCAAGCCCCTGAACTGCTGAAACGCGCTTTAAAGGGAAAGACTAAGAGTGATGTCGTCTGCACTTACCCGAGCGAAAGCACTACGTAATTGGACACGAATGGCCATATTTTTCGACGACCGAATCTCTTGGCATACGCACAGCAGAATACGTACGGTAGTCGCCTCGTTTCCGAGGCTAGCGGTTCCGCACCGAATGCGAGCTGCCAACAGCCTTGGGGGTCGACCGCCCATAAACGGAATAGAGCAAGCGGACGCGCCTTCTCCTCCGGGGGCACCTCCCCACCTAATGGGAGGTGCCCCCAGGCGCAAGCGTCTGAACGCTAGCCTACAACGGAAGGCGTGGGGAACCAGACCCGGCTCCTCGCACCCTATCCCCTGAGCGAGCCAGGTCGGAGAGCCTATGCGGTCGATTCATTTAGTCGGTCACCGGCCCGACAAGTGTCCTCCCGATGGTTCCCAGAGGCAGACCGAGCTATTGCACCACGCATCGATGAAGAACTCATCCCCTCGGTCGCCCTTGCGGTTGGCCTCGTAGCGCTGCCTTTCTCCAGGCTGCCTCATATCGTAGACTTCAATATCTAGCTCACCGGCGAAAGCCTTGGCCAGCCCACGGTCCTCCGCGAGGGCTCTGGCATTCGGCGTCATTACCCCGTTTTCTTTACCGTGAAGTCCGCTTGCAACATGAACCTTCCGATATCCTTCCTCCTTCGCGGCGTGCACCCAGTAAGCAACATCTTTGTCGTCTGTCTCCCTGAGAAAAGAAACTTTATTGCCCACTCGCAGCGAACCTTCACTTCTATCATCCGGCAAATTAGCGGGCTTCCCTCGAGTGCCTCCCCCCTTACCCCTGCCGGGGACGCGGATGCCTGCGGTGGCTCCGCCGGTGGCGAATGCCTGGGCTGCTTCGAGTATGGCCATGCTCTTGAGGGTGTCGAAGTAGTCACCGCTTGTGCCGTAGGTCATCTCTTGGGTGTAGGGGTCGACGTACCATTCGGGGTGGGTGTCCCAGTTGAGGTGATGCCCTCCATTGGTCAGTGGTCCTCTGGCTTCGACCTGGTCGGCGTGGTCGAGGATGGCCTGGTAGGGGTCGTTGGGGTTGTCGAGGTTGGGTGCGGGTGGGGTTTCGTAGTCGGGGACCTGCGGGGGGTTGG
>NZ_JBFAOU010000412.1:0-2171 GCF_040675365.1 Catellatospora sp. NPDC049609
CTAGCGACGGCCGAAAACTGACCCCCTAGCTGGTTCGGTTCCTATCGGTGGTCGTGCTTGTCGGCCGGTGGGACTGGCCGGCCGAGGTCTCGGTTGCGAATGCGATAGCTGTCGCCCTTGAGGCTGATGACCTCGGCGTGGTGGACCAGGCGGTCGATCATCGCGGCGGCGACGACCTCGTCTCCGAACACCTCGCCCCAGCGCCCGAACGGCATGTTCGACGTGACGATCAATGAGGCCCGCTCGTAGCGGGACGACACCAGCTGGAAGAACAGGTTCGCGGCCTCGGCCTCGAACGGGATGTAGCCGACCTCATCGATGATCAGCAGCGGGACGCGGGCCAGCTTGACCAGCTCCTGATGCAGTTTGCCGGTGTGGTGGGCCTCGGCCAGCCGTGCGACCCATTCGGCTGCGGTGGCGAAGGCGACCCGGTGGCCGGCCTGGCAGGCGCGGATGCCCAGGCCGGTGGCCAGGTGGGTCTTGCCGGTGCCGGGCGGTCCGAGGAAGATCACGTTTTCTTTCGCGGCGATGAAGTCCAGGGTGCCGAGGTGGGCGATGGTGGTGCGGTCGGCGGAGCGCTGGTGGTCGTAGTCGAACTCCTCCAGGCTCTTGCGGGCCGGGAAGCGGGCGAAGCGGATGCGCTGCTCACCGCCGGAGGACTCGCGGGAGGACACCTCCCTGGCCAGGCAGGCAGCGAGGTACTCCTCGAACGTCCAGTTCTCCGCGCGGGCGCGTTCGGCGAGGCGTTCGACGGCCGCGGCCAGGGCTGGGGCCTTCATCGCGCGGGTGAGGTAGGCCAGTTCGGTGGCGGTGTCGCGGCTGGTGCGCTGCTTGGCGTCGGTGTCTGGGGCTTTGGCGCGTGGGGGCATCAGGCCACCTCTTCGAGGTCGACGCCGAAGATGCGGTCGTAGCTGGCCAGGCTGCGCTGTTCGACCTCGGTGGTCGCGCCGCGCTGCCGGACGATACTCAGGTGCGCCTTCCGCAGCCGGGCGGCTTCTTCGGCGTGGGCGGGGTCGGTGATGGTCTGGTGCGGTGCCCAGCTGCGCTCATGCCGGGCGACCGGCTGCCCGGCGCAAGACACCGTGACGGTGTCGAGGTCGGCCACGACGTCGACCAGGCGGCCGATCGCCGACGGGTGCACGGAGTAGTCGCAGGTCTCGACCCTCACCCAGTGGTCACGGCCGAGCCGGACCTGGTGCCGCCAGCCCAGCGCCGGCGCGACCGGCGGCAGGGCGACCATCGCGGCCCGGTCGGCGCCCAACCGATCGACGGGCCGACACTCGATCCGCCGGTGATGGCGCTGGTTGGCCAGGCCCAGCCAGTCGGTGAGCTGGTCGTTGAAGTCCCGCGGCGAGGCGAAGACCCGGCCAGGCAGGAACGAAGTCTCCAGGTAGCCGTTGGCGCGTTCGACCAGGCCCTTGGACTCCGGGTCTCGCGGCCGCAGCTGCACCACTTTGACGCCGAGCGTTCCGCGAAACGCCTCGAAGTCCCTGCTGAGGGCAGGCCGGCCCGCCTTCCACGACCCGACCGCGGGCTCGTTGTCCCAGACCAGTGCCCGCGGCACTGCGCCAAGACCGGAAAGCAGGGCCCAGTGTCCTGCGACAAGGTCGTGAGCCTGCCGCGACGGGATCATCCGGGCCATCAGCCAGCGGGAGTAGCCCGACACCATCACCAGCACCGGCGGACGCGCCGCCCGCCCGCCGCCGACCGGGACGTCAGCGGGCGGAAACCACAGATCGCACTGCGCCAGCTCTCCCGGCTGATAAGTCGTCCGCGACACCGGATCGACAGGCTGATACTGCGGCCGCAGAACCCGCACCCGTTCCTTGAGCACCGTCAGCCCACGGGTCCAGCCGATACGTTCGGCGATCACGGTTGCAGGCATGTCCGGCGTCGCGGCCAGCAGCGTCCTGATCTGCGGCTCGACCGAGTCCACGACCGAACCCGCCGGCTTGCGGACGTACTTCGGCGGCTCGGCCGCGGACAACGCCCGACGGACCGTGTTCTTCGAGATCTTCAACCGACGAGCGATGGCCTTGATCGGCATCTGCTCCGACCGGTGCAGTCGGCGGATCTCCGCCCAGTCCTCCACGCTCAACACCCTCCTGATCATTCGGAGGGGGTCAACATTCACCCGCCGCCAGGGGGTCAGTTTTCACGCGTCGCCGACA
>NZ_JBFAOU010000413.1:0-2170 GCF_040675365.1 Catellatospora sp. NPDC049609
GAAGACACGACGAGCCCATCGACGCGGCATCCAAAAAGGATCTGCGATCGGACCAGCAACCGCCACCGTCAGCTATTGCGCACAAGATCGTTAGTCTGCATCCACTCACGCAGGGTAGCGGCTAGGTCTCCGGTACCGGCCACCGTCTGCTCAGCCAGTTCGCCAATCAGCTCGTCGAGCTGATCGCGGGCGATAACTTCGACAGAGGGGTCCCGCCGCGGGCGGCTGCGTTCGTCGATGCCCTGCATGAACCTGTTGATCAGGTCGAGCCGGTTGTTGGGCAACCTGCTCGCTGGATCATCGGCGAATGCAGCCACGGCAACGGTTGCAAAGAGCGGCACCTGCAGCACCTCCAGCAGGTGTGCGTCCTGCAGGGCGGCCTCCATGAACGCAGCCGCTAGTCCCTGAGGGTCTGCTGATTTGCTCGCCTGGAACCACCGCATGGAGAAGTCGCCCAAGTCCTCCACAGTGAACCCCGGCAGCCGTGCCTCATGGAATCCTGCGTCCGACAGGGGCTGAAGTTCATCGGTCGACAGCGGCCGGGTGACGACGATGAACCGATGACCGTGGTGCTGCCGAGCACGTTGCGCGATCAGGGAGATCACGGCAGCCCGGTCTGCATAGTCGCTGATCTCGTCGATGCCGTCGACGATCACCAACCAGTCACGCCCGCCCTGTCCCTGGGCAAACAGATCCGGGTCCAGCGGGCCCTGTGTCCGCGCAGTGCGGTAGACGGCATAACGGACGCACTCACTGAACGAGGCCTCGCCTCCGACGAGGTCACGGGCGAGGATCCGCAGCGGAATCGACTCCGGCAGTGGAGCCCCCGGGCTCCACCCGGCCGCCAATTTCGTCACCAGCTGCTGCACCAGAGTCGTCTTCCCCGTGCCCGGCGCGCCGATGAGCAACAAGTGCCCACTACGCGTGCTTACCAGGTCGGTGAGCCGGTCATCACGGACGCTGACGACTTCACCGGCCTTCGTTCGACTCTGCACACGGCGGTCGATGTAGACATCAAGCAGACGTGGTGTGGTCAGCCCCCAATGTCCATGCGGCGTGCGGCTCGCAGCCTCTGCCTGTGCGCTTAGAAGGTCGGACAACTGGCCTAGCCGACGCGGGCCGAGCTGGACAGGGACGTGCAGAAACTCCTCGGCGATCCAGAACAGGTCGTTCTCACAAAGCAGCGCGGTGATCGCCTCAGCGTCGAAGATTTCCAGCGCCACAGCGTGCTCGGTGCGGGCCCATGCCTGAAGCTTGTGCCGGACAGCCACCTCGATGTCCGATCCGACGAAGATCACGACCTGGTCGGGGCGCTCGCCGCTCCGGCAGATCTTGTCGACGTCGGCGCGGATCTTCCTGGCAACACCGCGTCGCTGGATCGTGCACGCGAACACGATACGGTCCGGTGACGCAGCCGCCGGCGGCGCTGACCTGCGTTCGCTGGATACGGCGAAGGTCTCGAAGTCTCGCCCCTGGTCGCCGCCAGCCGACACCGGGCCGGTCGCGGGTAGGACATTGCTGGCAATCCTTGCCCTGGCCAGATGCGTGCACAACTGCTCGAACGCGTGATGCCCGTTCTTGCTGCCGAGATCGCTGATCGCAAACTTGATCACGGTTGCCGTTGATGCGGGAGAGGACATCGGCTCCTCGGAATGTACGAGCGGATCACTCATCGTACCGAGCAGGATGTCGCCTCGCTTGTCGATCCGCGCACGAGCGGTTGGATATGCCCACTGTGGAACTCGGCGGGTGCAAGACCGACTCCACTCCGGCAGTACTTTGGCGCGGGTATTCCCACTGGGCGACTACGACTTGCTGTGCCGATTCGTGACCATCGGCGCGGTGCAGCACGGTCCTGACGCCACCGATGACGTCAGTGCCATGTGGCCCGGGTTGTACGAGAACAACGTACGCCACGAGTAGCGCCACGTGACGTAAGCCCTCGGCCGAGTTCACGTTCACCACCTGCTCGAACACGTAACGATCGGCGCGTTTTGGAGTGTTGTCACCGAAGCGTCGGCGCGATCACCGCACTCCGCCCTCTCCGCTCGAAGGCGTTACGTCCGGACCAGCGTTTACGATCTTGTGCGCAATAGCTGACGGTGGCGGTTGCTGGTCCGATCGCAGATCCTTTTTGGATGCCGCGTCGATGGGCTCGTCGTGTCTTCAG
>NZ_JBFAOU010000414.1:0-2167 GCF_040675365.1 Catellatospora sp. NPDC049609
CTCGCCACCCGGACCGGCGCCTGCCCCACCTGCCGACGAAAGATCAGAACCGTCCGCCGCAAACGCCGACCACCGACCTAACAAAGCACTACTAGCCGCGGCCGCGCTGATTGGCGGTGAGTGATGGAACTCGCGGCCGTCGCGCAGCAGCGCCCAGATGACGTCGACGAGGCGGCGGGCAAGGGCGATCAGCGCCTGGGTGTGGATTTTGCCTTCGGATCGTTTGCGCTGGTAGTAGATCCGCGACGGCCCGTCGGGCCGGATCGCGGACAACGCTGCCATGTAGAACACACGGCGCAGGCCGCGGTGGTAGCGCTTGGGCCGGTGCAGGTTGCCTCGCACGCGTCCGGAGTCGCGAGGCACCGGCGCCAGTCCGGCGTATGCGGCCAGGCGGCCGGAGCTGCCGAACGCCGTGTGCAGGTCGCCGCCGGTGGCGGCGAGGAGCTCGGCGGTCAGCAGCGGCCCGAACCCGGGCACGCTGGTGATCGCGTTGGCCTGCGGATGGTCGGCCAACAGGCTGGCGATCTGCTTGTCGAGTTCCTTGATCTCGCGGTCGAGGTCGAGCAGCTGCGCGGCCAGCCGTGCGATCAGCGGTGCGGTCGTGGCCTCGGCGGGCAGTGCGATGCTCTGCTGGTCCGCAGCGGCTTTGGCCTTGGCCACGATGTCGGGGATCGACCGAGGCCAAGCGCCGTGCTCACGCAACCAGCCGACCAGGGCGTCGGGACCGACGCCGCGCACGCCGGCCGGAGTGCAGTAGCCGGTGAGCAGGATCAGCGGGGACCGGCTCGAGTAGTCCAACGCACGCTCCAACGCCGGGAAGATCGAACTGAGCAGATCCCGCAGCCGGTTGACGCCACGGACCCAGTCACCCGTCAGGTCCTCACGACGCGAGGTCAGCACCCGCACCTGGGTGATGACCGGGTCGGTCGCGGTCACCATGGTCAGGTCCCGGCGCAGCCGGGCGGTCTCGGCGATCGTGCGGGCATCCTTGGCGTCGGTCTTGCCCTCACCGGCATACGCGCCGGCCATCCGGTTCACCAGCCGCCCCGGAACGTAAACGACCTGCTGACCAGCCGTTGCAAGAACGGCCAGCAGCAGCCCGGCTCCGCCGCTGGTCATGTCCACCGCCCAGCGCACCTGCCCGGCGGCCTCACCGGCCCTGGCCACCAGGGCTTCGATCTCGGCCTGGCCGTTGACCAGCTTGCGCGAGAACACGGTCTTGCCCATGGCGTCCACCGCGCACGCGTGATGGTGGCTTTTGCCCACGTCGATGCCGACCCAGATCATGTCGCGGACCTTCACCCGCGTCCTCCCCAGACACGTCACTATCCCCGCGGATCACCCTGGCCAGCAGCTCCATAAACAGCGACGAACGCACAGATCTCAATCAGCAGCCAGGCGTCCAGAAACGGCGAGGCGGCCACTCCCGATAGGCCACCACGGACAAGAACCGATCAGCCACACCCCGCCGTCCCGGGCATCCGAGGCACCAACCCCAGACACGAACAACCTTATGGAGCACCGATGCTCGATGTAGTACCCACGCTCGTTGATGACGACATGGCGAAAGACAGGCCGGCCACGCCGGACACCGACGGCGTCGACACCCAGCTGGTCAGACAGTTGGTGGAGCAGGCCCGCGCGGCCGGCCTGCAACTGACCGGAGAGGGCGGCCTGCTGGGCCAGCTGACCAAGCGCGTCCTGGAGGCCGCCCTCGAAGGTGAGATCACCGGCCACCTCGGCTACGACAAGGGCGACCCGGCCGGTCGTGATGGGGGCAATTCCCGCAACGGCACTCGGGCGAAGACCGTCGTCACCGAGATCGGCCGGTCGAGATCGCGGTTCCGCGCGATCGGGCCGCGACGTTCGAGCCGAAGATCGTGGGCCAAGCGGCAGCGGCGCCTGTCCGGGGTGGAGGACATGGTCATCTCCCTGTCCGCGAAGGGCCTCACCACCGGTGAGATCAGCGCGCACCTGGCCGAGGTGTACGGGGCCGAGGTGTCACGCTCGACGATCTCGACGATCACCGACAAGGTGATGGAGGGCATGGCCGAATGGCAGAACCGGCCCCTGGTGAATTCGTCCCGTCGTTGCGAATGCGCTGGTTACCGGTGCTGGCGCTGCAATCTTCTCATGAGTTCGGCTGGAGAGCGGTCGTCGAGGCACT
>NZ_JBFAOU010000415.1:0-2160 GCF_040675365.1 Catellatospora sp. NPDC049609
GCTGCGCTGCGCTACGCCGCCAACGACTGGCCCGTGTTCCTGCTCGGCCGCACCAAACGGCCCGTGGCGCTGTGCCCGCCGTGCGAGGCAGCCAGGAAGGCACGCACGCCCCACGACCCGCAGGCGTGCCCCTGCCTGACCTGCCACGGGTTCTACGCGGCCACCACCGACCCCGACCGCATCGCAGCGATGCTGGCCGCCGTACGAGGCGGGCTGCTCGCCATCCGCACCGGCACCGCCTCCGGCCTTGTCGTCATCGACGTCGACCCGGCCCACGGCGGCATGGCGTCCTTGAACGCCCTGATCACACGTGGGCTCACCCCGCCGACCAGGTACGTCCGTACCGGCAACAGCGGACTGCACCTGTACTACCGCCACCCCGGCGGCATCCGCGTACCCAGTGACCAGGGCATCCGCCTCGGTCCGGGCATCGACGTGAAGGCGGACGGCGGCTACGTCGTCGCGCCACCTTCACGCCATCCCGACACCAGCCGTCCTTACCGGTGGGCCGATGAGGGGGCGCGCATAGAGGAGGCGGCCCCCGCACTGGTCAGCACCTGCCTGGCCGAGATCCGGCGACGCCCGCCCCAACGTGCAGGCCACCCCACACCCCCGCGCAGCGGGGGGGCCGCCTCCTACCCCGACCGGCTCATGGACGCCCTCGCCGTCCGAATCCACCAAGCCCCGAACGGCCGCCGACGCGTGACGCTGTTCGGCTGCGCCCGCGGCGCCGCCCGCATGGTCGCCGCAGGCCAGATGACGCCCGTCGAAGCCTACGACCGGCTCGTGGCCGCCTGCGACGCCGCAGGCTGGCCATGGGCCAAGTCCACCCCCAACGCCATCCGCGAAGGGTTCGCCGCAGAAGGAGTGAGACTGTGACCCGAGCAGCCAAACCACGACAGGTCATCGACGGCGCGGCGCTACTCGACCGCGTCCACGCGATGATCACCCGATACGTGATCCTGCCCTGCCCGGAGGCCGCCGACGCGGTCACGCTCTGGATCGCGGCCACGCACGCGCAGGACGCCTGGGCGTACGCGCCTCGGCTGGTCATCCGCGCCCCGGAGAAGCGCTGCGGAAAGTCGAGGCTGCTCGACGTGGTCGAGGGCGCGAGCTGCAACCCGCTGATGACCGTCAACGCGTCCCCGGCCGCTGTCTACCGCTCGATCGGCATGGGCACCTCGCTCACGCTGCTGGTCGATGAGGCAGACACCATCTTCGGCCCCAAGGCGGGCGAGAACGAGGATTTGCGCGGGCTGCTCAACGCGGGCCACCAGCGCGGGCGGCCCGCGATCCGGTACGACGCCAACACCCAGCGCGTGGAGAGCATCGAGACGTTCTGCATGGCCGCCCTGGCAGGTATCGGGCAGATGCCCGATACCATCGAGGACCGAGCCGTGGTCATCAAGATGCGCCGCCGCGCCCCCGGCGAGAGCGTCAAGCCGTGGCGCATCAAGCGCGACCGGCCCCAGATGCTCAAGCTGTCCGCCGAGCTGTCCGCATGGCTCAAGCCGCTGCTGCCCGAGCTGGAGACCGCCGAGCCGGTCATGCCCCTGGAGGACCGGGCTGCCGACACCTGGGAGCCGCTCATCGTCATCGCCGATTCCGCGCGAGGCGACTGGCCGGCACGCGCCCGCGCCGCCGCGCTGGTGCTCACCGGCGAGGCCGAGAAGAACGCCGTCCGCTCCGACCGCGTGCGGCTGCTGGCCGACTGCCGCACCGCGTTCCGCGACGACGAGGCGCTACCGACAGCGACCCTGATCGAGCGACTGAAGGAGGACCCCGAAGCACCCTGGGCGCGCTACGAGAACACCGGCCTGACCCCGATGAAGCTCGCCGGGCTGCTGCGCGAGTACGAGATCACATCCGACACCATCCGCTTCGGCGGAGGCGTCGGGCAGGCCAAGGGCTACCGCGCCGCCGACTTCACCGACGCCTGGCTGCGCTACTGCCCCCCGACCAGCGAGAACACCGCCGACGAGCCGCCGGACGGCGGTCCCGAAGATGTCCCGTGGTACGGCTCAAGCCGTACCAGTCAAGATCCCGTACCGACCCTGAGCTGCGATGGTACGGCTGGTACGGCTGCTCCCGCGTCATCAACGGCCGCTCCGACGTGTCCCCGCAGACCCGCGAGCGCGTCGAGGAGCTGCTCACCCGCCA
>NZ_JBFAOU010000416.1:0-2090 GCF_040675365.1 Catellatospora sp. NPDC049609
GAGACCCGCCGTGACCAGGTCGTGGTCCTGCGCGGCGAGGTCGAGCCGGGCAGCGAGGCGCAGATCGACTACGGGCAGCTGGGCTGGTTCGTCGAACCGCGCACCGGGCAGCGGCGCAAGCTGTGGGCGTTCGTGATGGTCCTGGCCTGCTCACGGCACATGTTCGTCCAGCCGACCCTGGTCATGGACCAGCAGGCGTGGACAGCCGCGCACGTGGACGCGTTCTCGTTCTTCGGCGGCGTCCCGCACCGCCTCGTTCCGGACAACCTGCGCACCGGCGTCGACCGGACCGACCTCTACGACCCGAAGATCAACCGGTCGTATGCGGAACTGGCCGAACACTACGGCACCCTGATCGACCCCGCGAGGCGCGGCAAGCCCCGCGACAAGGCACGGGTGGAACGACCGATGCCCTATGTCCGGGACTCGTTCTTCCGCGGGCGGGAGTTCACCTCCGTCGCCGAGGCCCGGGCCGCGGCCGTCGCGTGGTGCCGTGACGTCGCCGGGCGCCGACCGAGTCGTGCGTTGGAGGGCGCCTCGCCGCTGAGCGTGTTCGACGCCGTCGAGGCCGAAGCACTCGGGCCGCTGCCGACCCGGCCGTTCGTCCTGGCGTCGTGGTCGACGGCGACGGTCGGCCCGGACATCCACGCCAAGGTCGGCAAGACGATCTACTCGGTGCCGTGGCAGTACCTGGGCCAGCGCGTCGACGCCCGCACCACCGACACGATGGTGCAGATCTTCGCCGCAGGGCAGCTGATCGCCACTCACGTGCGCAAACCCGGCGGCAAGCAGACCCTTGAGGGCCACTACCCGCCGGAGAAGATCGCGTTCCAGGTCAAGACCCCGAACTGGTGCCGCAGCCGCGCCGCCGAGGTCGGACCGGGCTGCGTCGAGGTCGTCGCCGGGCTCCTCGAAACCGGGGCGCTGTTCCGGCTGCGCGCAGCCCAAGGCGTGCTCGGCCTGGCAGACAAGTACACCGCAGCCAGGCTGGAGGCCGCCTGCCTCAAGGCGATCAAGGTCGGTGACCCGTCCTACCGCACGGTCAAAGGCATCCTCGCCGTCGGCGCCGAAGCCGACCCCCTCGCACCCGCCGCAGGTGACGGCGGTGCCGGGGCGTTCCTGCACGGGCCTTCGCGGCTGTTCGCGAACGTTATCCCCCTGCCAACCGCGAACCCGGCGACCGGCACGGACCAGGCCACCCCGAGCGAGGCCACCGGCCGCCGCGACAGCATCAAGGACACCGCATGACCATCATCGACACTGCACTTCGTGACAGCCTGCGCGCCCTGAAGCTGTCCGGCATGCTGCAGACCCTCGACGCCCGCCTCATCCAGGCCCACGCCGGCGAACTCGGGCACCTCGAATTCCTGCAGGTCCTCTGCCACGACGAGATCAGCCGCCGCGAAACGACGTCCATCGCCCGCCGCCTGGCCAAAGCGAAGTTCGAACAGCAAGCCACCCTCGAGGAGTTCGACTTCGCCGCCAGCCCGAAACTGCCCGCCGCGCAGATCCGCGACCTGGCCGCGCTGCGCTGGCTGCAGACCGGCGAGTCGGTCATCCTCTACGGGCCCGTCGGCGTCGGCAAGACCCACCTCGCTCAAGCCCTCGGCCACCTCGCCGTCCGCCGCGGCGCCGACGTTCGGTTCATCAAGACCAGCCGCGCCCTGGCCGACCTCGCCGGCGGCCACGCCGACCGCACCTGGACCAAGCGCCTGGGTGAACTCGCCCGGCCCGACCTGCTCATCCTCGACGACTTCGCCATGCGGGAGCTCACCGCGCCCCAAGCCGACGACCTCTACGAACTCGTCTCCGAACGGGCACGCACCGCAAAGTCGATGATCATCACGTCGAACCGTGCACCCGTCGACTGGTATCCGCTGTTCCCGAACCCTGTCGTCGCAGAGTCCCTGCTCGACCGGCTCATCAACACCAGCCACCAGGTCTTCATGAACGGCCCCAGCTACCGCCCGAACAGGAGACCCGGCCGCACCAACTCGACAACAACCAAGACCGACAAGTAGAACTACACCCGAGGATCACCCCGGCCGATAACTTGAGCCGCCGCCAGGCCAATTACTTGAGCGCCGACA
>NZ_JBFAOU010000417.1:0-2089 GCF_040675365.1 Catellatospora sp. NPDC049609
CGACCACCTGCTGCCCCGGCAGCTCGACCGGGCGGGCCTGACCGCCGACGAGGTGTCGGTCAGCGACGGCGCGCTGGGCGCGATCGCCGCCGAGCACACCCGCGAGGCGGGCGTACGCCAGCTGGAGCGGGCCCTGGCCAAGATCCTGCGCAAGGTCGCCGTCAAGCAGGCGACCGAGTCCGCCAGGGTCGAGGTGGACCGGGACAACCTCAAGGAGTTCCTGGGCCGTCCCCGGTTCACGCCGGAGTCGGCCGAGCGCACGGCGGTGCCGGGTGTGGCGACCGGGCTCGCGGTCACCGGCACCGGCGGTGACGTGCTGTTCATCGAGGCGACCTCGATGGAGGGCGAGCCGGGGCTGACCCTGACCGGCCAGCTCGGCGACGTCATGAAGGAGTCGGCGCACATCGCGCTGTCGTACCTGCGCTCGCACGGCCGCAAGCTGGGGCTGGACCCCAACGCGCTGGCCGGGCGGCGGATCCACCTGCACGTGCCCGCGGGCGCGGTGCCCAAGGACGGCCCCAGTGCCGGCATCACCATGGTCACCGCGCTGGCGTCGCTGGCCTCCGGCCGGCCCGTGCGGCCCGAGTTCGGCATGACCGGCGAGGTCACGCTGGCCGGGCGGGTGCTGCCCATCGGCGGCGTCAAGCAGAAGCTGCTGGCGGCGCACCGGGCGGGCCTCACCGAGGTGATCATCCCGGCCCGCAACGAGCCGGACCTGGACGACGTGCCGGCGGACGTACGCGAAGGCCTGAAGATCCACGTGCTGGCCGACGTCGCCGACGTGCTCGCCCTGGCCCTGCGCCCGGCCGAGCCCGCCGCGGGCGGCACCGCCTCGGACGACACCGCCTCGCCGGCCGCGCCGGCGCTGGCCGCCGCGTAACGCGGCAGACAGACGATAGGGCGCCTTCTCCTCGGTGAGAAGGCGCCCTTCGCTATGCGTCAGCGGTTCACAGCGGGTGGACGTTGGCCGCCTGCGGGCCCTTCTGGCCCTGCGTGATCTCGAACTCGACCTGCTGGCCCTCGTGGAGCTCGCGGTAGCCGCCACCGGAAATGGCGGAGTAGTGGACGAACACGTCCGCACCACCACCGTCCTGTTCGATGAAGCCGAAGCCCTTCTCAGCGTTGAACCACTTCACGGTGCCGGTTGCCATGCGAATCCCTCTCACGGGGCGTCTACTGCAGCGCGCCGCCGTGCGCGGCGCGTCAATTGCCCCACTCTCCCGCTGACCCTAGCGTGCCGGACGCCATCGGGGTGAGGTTTGCCGGTGAAGTGGGCGATTCGACGCTTGCCTGAGCGCTCGAGCGGGCATCCTGAACGGGTGACGGCCCTAATCGAGAGCGCGCTTGAGGACCTACAGCGCAAAACGCTACCGCCCCAGCACCCCGCACTCGACCGGCTGTGCCTGTCGCCGGTGCCCCTGGTGCCCGAGATCCGGCTCCACCTCGCCGTGGACGCGGTGGTGTGGTGGGCCAGGATGGAGGCCGAGGCCAAAGACGTTCTGCCGGTCCCCTACTGGGCTTCGGCCTGGGCGGGAGGGCAGGCGGTCGCCCGGTACGTGCTCGACAACCCCGCCACGGCCCGCGGGCGCCACGTGCTGGACCTCGCCGCGGGCTCCGGTCTGGCCGGCATAGCGGCGGGCCTGGCCGGCGCCGCCACCGTGACCGTCAACGACACCGACCCGTACGCCGTCGCCGCGGCGCTGCTCAACGGCCAGGCCAACGGGGTGGACGTGACCGGCAGCCAGGAGGACCTGCTCGTCGGCGACGACGACGGCTCCCCCGCCGATCTGGTACTCGCCGGTGACGTCTTCTACAGCGCCGAGATGGCCACCCGGGTGCTGCCGTTCCTGCACCGGGCCGCCCGGCGCGGCGCGACGGTGCTCGTCGGCGACCCCGGTCGCGACTTCCTCCCCGCGGACCAGCTGGTCCGGCTCGCCGGCTACGACACCGACGGCGAGCTCACCTTCTCCGACGCGCAGCTGCGCCGCATCGACGTCTACCGCCTCGACCCGCCGGCGGCGCCGCACCGGCGATGATCCGTTCGTGTGGACGCCTACCGTCGCCCTGGCCGCCTACCGCGGCCAGGGCG
>NZ_JBFAOU010000418.1:0-2080 GCF_040675365.1 Catellatospora sp. NPDC049609
CGTCGCCGCCCTGGTCTCCGACCGCACCATCACCTGGTGAAACGCCCCGGAGCAGCACATCGCGTGACCTCAGCTATTGCGCACAAGATCGTAAGTCCTCCGCCAGCGCGTGGTCACCGGTGAGCAGATACGCGACGCGTAGCAAATGCCGCGATCGCACCATCACGAACTCGTCGAACGTCGCTGTCTCTGCCATACCCATGCGCCTCCTGAACGTGCGGTCAGCTACATGTACCGACTGACCAGCACATCCGGTTGAACGCTGCCAGCGCAATCTCCTGATGGGCGAGAATAGCGGCGCCGGGTCCCGAACGACACCTCCAGCTTTACCGGTTCGCGAGGCGAGAACATGATCTTGCGTGCGATATCCGTGCGATAAGAGACGGCAAACTGGAGTTCGCAGCGGCGAACCATGGTCAAAGTCCGGCGGAGCCGCCGCGCTCGAATTGCATACGGGACCAGGGCAAATGACCTGGTCCCGAGGGTGGGCGTGGCAGGGTTCGAACCTGCGACCCTCCGCTTGTAAGGCAGTTGCCGTTTAGCCGCGGAGCGAGCAGGGTGTCAGCCGTCTTTCTATGCATCACCGAGCCCCCGGGTCCAAGACATCTCACGCCTCGAACCTGTCAAGGCTGAGATCCAGGCGGTGCTAAATCGACTGAATTAGTGCCGCCGCTCGTACCGTATCGAATCGAGATAGACGCGCGGTATTTGTGGCCGGACACGTATAGGTGCGAGGCAACGCATTTATCCACCGGCTTGTTCGCTACGGCTAGGTCGTCGATGCCGGTGCAGGTTTTCGAGGCCACGACTACGTGAGGAAGGCTTGTTGTGTCGGTGATTACGGTTCGCAGCTCCCAGCTGACTTTTCCAGACTGTGCGTTGGGGCTCCGGAAGCGGGTGTGCATAAAAGAGGTGGCGAGCACTGTTCCGGCGGTCATCTCGATGCATGGTGTCCATGCCACGTATCCGTGGGTCACAAGCTCATCCATACAACGCTCGCCGATATCCGGAGGAGGCGTCGGCCGAGGGCTGGAGGGCTTCACCGAAGGTGATACAGGCTTTGCAGACGGCGTTGGAGCGGGTCTACCCGCTTGGGGTTGGGCTGAGGAGGGTCCGGTCAGTTGAGGTAGCGCAGAAGGGGTAGGGCCTGCGCTTGGCGCAGAGGGCTCCAAGCTGGCTATCGGCGGCTCGGCGGAGGCCGATGACGTGGGTGGAACCAGCCCGGGCGCTACCGTCGGTTCAGGTAGAAAAGTGATCACAGTTAGCGAACCCGAAACGAGGAGTACCACACCTGCACATACCGATGCAATTAGTGCGCGCCGTTGTCGTTGAACGAGCGCCGAGCTGGCAGAGTCGTCCATAACCAAGGTCACGGTCACGTCGTTTTGAGATCCGTGCGGGGTGCTGTGGGCTGCGCTCAAGCTCTCGCTCCTTGTCCCGAAACTTGCGCGCCCGTCGGGCAACTTGTGCACCGGACGCCATGATTCAGCCCCGACGCGACCACGGGGCCACGGGGCCACTGCCCTCGCCCAGCCGCAGCGTCTGACCTTGGTTATTACGCCGATTTCAGTGCGAACGGTTCCGTGTGACTTCGTGGAGCGCGCCACCCCAGCTCTGGGGCCGCTTCGCGAGTCGGCTTGTCCGCCAGCGTCGGGTTGGGCTGACAGCAGTTGCTGACAGACCAACCGCCTGCATCACGTCAGATGCGGTCCGCGGTTTCGGGTTGCGTAGCCAACGGCAGCGATGGGGTATTCGACCTCGGACCGTGCCGGCTCCCGCTCCCGGACGTAGCGGCACATCATCGAGAAGGTGCTTGGCTGACGCGGGGTTACGAGCCATTGGTGCCATGGGACGGCCTGCGCAACGCGCGTACCGGGTGGACTACTCACGGTCTCCGTACCGCCGCACGGCTGGGCGACCGCACTGGCCGGACTGCACCGACGCTTCGAGGTCGTGCCCGGCGCGCAGGCCCAGGTGGACTGGGATGACGAGGGCGCGATCCTGGCCCATGTCGGCATCGCGAAGGTGTACTCGTTTCACATGGTCCTGTCGTACTCACGCGACCCGTACTGCTGCTTCA
>NZ_JBFAOU010000419.1:0-2073 GCF_040675365.1 Catellatospora sp. NPDC049609
TGGATACGGCGGCCGTCGAGAAGAGGCTGCTCGCGGGGCAGATGGCGTGTCGTGTTCGGGGGTGCTGCGGCCGTGGGGGTTCGCCCGGCCGCGTTCGCTGCGTACGCCGTCTGGGCGGGCGCGGGTGCGGCCGCGGCGGGCCCGGTGCGCGGCGTGCGGCCGGTCGCATGTGCTCCTGGGGGTGAATGCGCTGGTCCGCCGCGCGGACGCGGTCGAGGTGATCGGCGCCGGGCTGGTCGCGAAGGCGGCGGGGGCAGGCAGCCGACGGGTGGCTGGCGTGGTGGGCCGGGCTCGTTCGACGGTGCGCGGCTGGCTGGCCAGGTTCGCTGGGCGGGCTGAGTTGCTGCGGCGGCTGTTCACGCAGGTGCTGGTCGATGTTGATGCTGATCCGGTGCCGCCGGCGGCGGCCGGGTCGGTGATCGCCGACGCGGCCGCGGCGATCGTGGCAGCTGCCGGCGCGGTGGCCCGTCGGTGGGGGTTGCCGGTGCTCACCGTGTCGCCCTGGCGGGTGGCCGCCGCGGTCACCGACGGCCGGTTGCTGTCACCGGATCTGCTGGTCCTGCCGATCAACACCAGTGCGCCCTGGCCGGTGCCGCGATGAGGGCGGTGGCGGCCCGTTTCGTCTGATGCCGCACCTCGGCGGCAGACGAAACGGGAGGTGGAGGGGTTGAACGTCCACGAATACGATGCGCGGGTGCGGGCCGAACGGGCCCGCAAGGTCGCGTTGTTCAGATACACGCTGATCCAGGAGGTGATCGACCCGGGCCTGTCGACCCGCCAGCGCGGTGTCCTGGTGCGCCAGATCGCTGCGACCGAGCATGACGGCCCGTTCGGGGACAAGGTCGTGGTGGCCCGCAACACGATCGACCGGTGGGCGCGCTGGTTCCGCCAGGGCGGGTTCGCCGCGCTGGTCCCGCGGCCGGCGCAGGTCACCGCCCGCACCCCGGCCGAAGTGTTGGACATGGCCGGCGGGTTGAAGCGGGAGAACCCGGCCCGCACCGCCACCCAGGTCCGGCGGATCATGATCGCGGCGACCGGGTGGGCGCCGTCGGAACGCACGCTGCAGCGCCACTTCGACCGCCTCGGCCTGACCGCCCCGCCGCAGCAGGAGTCGCCGGCGGTGTTCGGCAGGTTCGAGGCATCCCGGCCGAACGAGTTGTGGACCGGCGACGCGTTGCATGGCCCGCGCGTGGCCGGGCGCAAGACGTATCTGTTCGCGTTCATCGACGACCACTCCCGGGCGGTGATGGGCCACCGGTTCGGGTTCGCCGAGGACACGATCCGCCTGGCAGCGGCGCTGCGCCCCGCGCTGGCCGCGCGAGGTGTTCCGGGGTCGATTTACGTGGACAACGGGTCGGCGTTCGTCGACTCGTGGCTGCTACGCGCCTGCGCCAGCCTGGGGATCAAGCTCGTGCACTCCACCCCGGGTCGCCCTCAGGGCAGAGGCAAGATCGAAAGATTCTTCCGGACCGTCAGAGAGCAGTTCCTCGTCGAGCTACCCGCCGGCGACGACACCGAGGCGCAGGTCGCCGACCTGGCCACGCTCAACCGGTTGTTCACCGCATGGGTCGAGACGATCTACCACACCACCGCGCACTCGGGCACCGGCGCCGCGCCGCTGGCCCGCTGGCGCGACGGCGTCGCGCATCCGCTGCCCACCCCGACCCCGGGTCAGCTGCGGGAGGCGTTCTTGTGGTCGACGCAGCGCACCGTCACCAAGACCGCCACGGTGTCGCTGCACAACAACACCTACCAGGTCGACCCGATCCTGACCGGCCGCAAGGTCGAACTCGTCTTCGACCCGTTCGACCTCACCGACATCGAGGTCCGCCACCACGGCCGCAGCCACGGCCTGGCCGTCGCGTTCCGCATCGGCCGCCACGCGCACCCCAAAGCCCGACCCGAACACGCCCCCGACGACCCGCCCGCCGCGACCGGCATCAACTACCTGCAACTGATCGACGCCGTCCACGACCGAGTCCTGGCCGAACGCGTCAACTACGCCGCCCTGCGCGACCAGGAGAAACCGTGACCATCGAACGGCTGCAAGCCCACTACGGCCTGTCGAAGATG
>NZ_JBFAOU010000420.1:0-2070 GCF_040675365.1 Catellatospora sp. NPDC049609
ACCGGCTAAAGAACCGCCTCAAATCCGTCGACGGCAGCGCCACCTCTGCGCAGGCCCAAGCCGCCTGATCTCTGTACGTCTACGCGTACGCACCTCTGCAGTGGTACATGTACGCCGACAATCGACAGTGGCCGCTGGATCGCACCTGATGTCCGGCAAACCTCGCCTTTGCGAATGAGACCCGATCCGCTGGAGAAACCTGACGTGCCAAACGGGGCAAGTCATTCTGCAAGCCGCTTTCTGGCTCGCGCCTTGACCGGAATGACACACGGCGAATCAACGCGAGCTATCTCATACGTAATTGAAACGCCCAGTCAGACGCTCGGCCGGCGCCACGCCGGTCTCACGATGGGCGCGGGCGTTGACCCGGTCGCACCACTCCGCGCACGCCTCGGCCAGCTCCGCGAACGAACCGTACTCGGCCCGCAGGTTCGCCGACGTGGGCACCAGGTCCGCCTTCGCGATCTTCACGGTGGCCTCGACACCGCCCTTGGACTGCGGATCGAACGGCTCACACGACTCCACCGAGAACGAGAGATCACCCGCCGTCCCGGTAGCCGGTGGCCGGGTTGAAGTGGTACTCCCCGGCGCGCAACCGGTCGAGGTAGCGGCGCAGGTAGTCCTCGATCGAGGGAAGTACCGGTCCGGCGGGGCCGGCGTGGATCTCCCAGGAGATGACCTGCCCGAATGCGCCACTCTCAGCTGGGTCGAGGTCGATGCAGAATAGGTTGCCGCCGCCGTCCTGGGCAAAGGGTAGCCAGCCGGGGTGCCACCAAGTGAAGCGCACATACCCGTTATCGGCCTCCACCGCCCTCGGCGCCCAGGCGGCGAAGGTGCCCTCGGTGCGTAACTCCTCCAACCCCTGCCACGTGCGCAGCGCGCCGCGCATAGACAGCCCGTCGTACTCGGCGATATCCAGCCCGTCGACGCCGCCGAACAGGCGCAGATATGCCCGGAACTCGGCGGGCAGGCGGACCCCGATCGTGGCCTCCACGGAGGCGATCTCGGTTGAGTTCGCCCCGCCTCGGGCTGCCTCCAGCCGAGCCGCGGCGGGCGGGGCGTTAGTGGCGAACCAGGCGACGATCTTGTCTACGATCCCGGCCAGCCGTCCTGCGCAGGCGTCGACCTCAGCGCCGTCGCCGGGCTCCGTCAGCGCGGGCAGGACGCCGCGCGGGTGTGCGGCAAGCCATTTGTCCAATTCGGTCTGGGAGCGCTTGAGGTGAGCGACGTTCGGGTCAACTGGTTCCACCGCACCATGATCGAGCAGCAGCTGGACTACGGTCTCACGCTGGCCGTGCCGAGCAGCACCTAGTGCGTTGAGCTGGCCACCGTGCGCGCTGGCGTTCAGGTCGGCGCCCGCTTCGAGCAGCTGGCGCACCACCGCTTCGCGGCCGTAGGACGCGGCCAACATCAGGGGGGTCCAGCCGTCTGGGCGTGCCAGGTTTGGATCAGCCCCGCCGTCGAGAAGAATCGCCACAACGGGGGCGGCGTCGGGCAGCTCCATCGCCAAGGTAAGCGCTGTGCCAGGTTCGATGTCGCCGCGCTCGACTCGGTTTGGGTCGGCGCCGCAGGTGAGCAGAAATTCGGCAAGCGGCCGGTGGCCCTCCTGCACAGCGCAGATCAGCGCAGTAGTGCCGCGTTCGTAGCCGCAGTCGGCATCGACGGGCAGCCCAGCGTCGAGGAATGTTCGCACGAGTTCTACGTCGCCGGTCTCGGCCGCGAAGAGCAGGAATGGGACGCCGTCCTCATCGCGCGCCGCGGGGTTAGCGCCCAGGGCGAACAGCCGGGCAAGCTCGGCAGGGTCGCGCGCAGCGAACGCCTCCGCAACAGCCTCTGTGAGATCCACGGGAGCACACTACCTGCAAGAAGAGCGTGACATGTGGGAAGTCCCGATCGAGATGAGCTTCCCCCGATAACACGGAGGGGCTGATGTTCCCCGGGTTTCGTGGAGTCGTTTTGGTCGACTTTCGTACGTTTCGCTCGTTGAGAGTGGCGTGCCGAGGAGTTATCCACCCCACTTCCGTCGCAAGGGTCTGGATCTGATGTATGCAGGGCGGTCGGGCGGCGACC
>NZ_JBFAOU010000421.1:0-2059 GCF_040675365.1 Catellatospora sp. NPDC049609
CGCTGCACCGTGGACAAGGTCAGCGACATCGCTCGAGCCATCCTCGCACTACACCTCGCCACATCGACCACCGTCAGGCTGTAATGGCCTCAGTGTCATGTCCCGGTGACCCGTCACGAGCTTTCGGTTGTGCGTCTTTCATAAGTGCCTGGCATCGCGCATGATGTGCTCGTCGAACACGGTGCGACCGATTCAACATGATCGCTCGGGCCGCGAGGAGCCCAGCGACGACTTCGCTGTCGCGCCAGCCGCCTGCGCCGCAGGCGGCTGCTTGGTATCGTCGGTCAATGTGAAGATCACTCGTCTTGTCGCTGCGAAACACGTCAAACGGCCGTGGTGTGCTTCAACCCAGCGGAGGAATTGGCACAGGAGCGCGTGAGCGGATAGCACGAAGGCTACTCGGGACACAGATCTTGGACCGGCGTACGACCCTGACTCTGCCGTTGAGCAGGAGCAGGCACTCCGACGCCCACCGCGCCGCCCGCATCGCTACCCCGATCTGGCCAACATCAGCGACCAATCCGGCGAACTTTCCCGGTCAAAGCACCAGGTCGTCCCCTCCTAGGCTTGCGGCGGAACTGCGGCTGAGGCTGGCACGTATCTCTGACCAGAGTAGGCGCATGGCGATTCGGGTCGCCGTGCGCACAGCCACGCATCGAGGAGACGCATGTGTCCACCTTTCACAACAACTGGCAGTCGACCTCAAGTATGACTCGCCCGAGCGCGCTTGCGGCGGCGGTAGGAGCCTCCGCGATTGCTGCCCTTTTTAATATTGCGTCAGCGATCGGTGTCTTTGTCAACGGTCGCGCCGCGATCACCGAGTTTCTAGGCGAAGAACTCGGCGGCGTCGACGCCTCGAATCTCGGATCGACCACCTCGGCCGCGATCGACGAGGCGTACGGCGCGCTAGCAATGAAGGGCTGGGTCGGAATTTTCTCGGCCGTCATCACACTCATCCTCGCCATCGCCGCGCTCAAGGGCCGTACCGTGATGCGCATCCTGCTCGCTATGTTTCTGCTCGGCAACCTGTGTAGCGCAGGTTTGCTGGGGGTCGAGGCGGACGTGCTACCGGATCTGAGCCTCGTCGCGGCCTTTGCAGCGCTCGTTCTCAGCCTAGCTAGCATCCCGCTTCTCTTTCTCCCTACGGTCAACCGATACGCCAAGCGACCGTAGCTGGTGATCGCGTGAGGCGAGTCGTGCTTCTTGGATCATCTTGACCACGGCTTTTAGTGTCATCGTGGAAGTGACAGAGCTCCTGTAGGACAGGGCAGGGCGGGCCGGTCCCACCCGTACCGGCCTGCTTGGCGTCGGCAGAGATCCGCAATCGAACGTCTGACGTGATGGTGTCGACCCCAGCACTGCCCCTGCCCGAAGGATGGCCCTAGGCGGCCACGACATAGCCGAAGTGGCTGGCGGCCACCAAGGGTCGGGTGACTTCGAGGCGCGTTCCTAGGGCTGGTCCGCGCTGGCCGTCCGAAGGAAAGCCTGCGTCAAAGTTCATGGTAACGAGCGACTGGTTAAGATCGGTGAGGTTGTATCGGTCTTGGATGCAGCTTTTGCACCCTAGACGGGACAGTCTCACCGATCAACCGGTGGTTATCGTGTCGATCCTTGCCTCGGGTGAGCGACGCCGGATCGTGCTGCGAGCAAGATATTCGCAAACCATGTGCGGTGCGACATCAACCGACCGAACATGCGCTCCACCGGCCAGCGCAGGTTCGTAGCGAAAGCCCTTCACCGCCGAGTCATTGACCACGACCTGGACATCGAGCGCGCCCGCGTCCGGGGCGAGAAGGTCATCCGCTGGGGCGCGCGCCCACTCACCGCAGAAGCCTGACCAGCCCGGCGAACGCATGCGGCCAGAGCACTAGCCCGAGGGCGGCATCAAGCGTGCGAACCTGCGCCGAGGGACGCCCGAACCCTGCGGCCGGCGGGCCTATCGTGTCTGCCCCCAGTGGACAAATTAGCCTCGGTCTTTCACGAGTAGTAGATCTTGTCGCGCATTCGGATACGTGATTACGCCTGTCGGTTCCTGCTGGTGACGGGCATGCTGCTGGCC
>NZ_JBFAOU010000422.1:0-2054 GCF_040675365.1 Catellatospora sp. NPDC049609
ACGACCCCGAGGCGGGCCCCTGCGGCAACTGCGACCGCTGCGCCGCCCCCGCCTTCACCCCCGACGTCTCCGCCGAGGCCCTCCGCGCCGCGCACCCCCTCACCGGCACCCGCGTGCGGGTGAGGGGCCATCGCGGCACCTTCCCTACCTAGGAGAGCCACCATGCGCAGACTCCTGCGACCCGCCCTCGGCGCGGCCACCGCCGTCCTCGCCGCCCTCGCCGCCACGGCCTCGGCCAGCCCGGCCGCCGCCGCGGACGCCCCCTACGACGTGCTCGTCTTCTCGAAGACGGCCGGCTTCCGGCACGACTCGATCGCCGCCGGCGTCTCGGCGATCCAGTCGCTCGGCGCGGCCAACAGCTTCACCGTCACCGCCACCGAGGACGCCGCAGCCTTCACGACCGGCAACCTCGCCCAGTACGAGGCGGTCGTCTTCCTCAACACCACCGGCGACGTCCTCAACACCACCCAGCAGACCGCCTTCGAGTCCTACATCGGCTCCGGCGGCGGCTTCGTCGGCGTGCACTCCGCGGCCGACACCGAGTACGGCTGGTCCTTCTACGGCAACCTCGTCGGGGCCTACTTCGCCTCCCACCCGGCGATCCAGCAGGCAAACATCAGGGTCGAGAACCGGGCGCACCCGGCCACCGCCCACCTGTCGCCGACCTGGACCCGCACCGAGGAGTGGTACAACTACCAGACCAACGCCCGCTCCACCGCACGGGTGCTGGCCACCGTCGACGAGTCGTCGTACTCCGGCGGCTCCATGGGCGCCGACCACCCGCACGCCTGGTGCAAGACCTACAGCGGCGGCCGGTCCTTCTACACCGGCGGCGGGCACTCGCAGTCGGCGTACTCCGAGACGGCGTTCCGCAGCCACCTGCTCGGCGGCATCCGCTACGCCGCCGGCCGCGCCAAGGCCGACTGCCGCCCGGAGAGCGGCTACACCGCCCTCTACAACGGCTCGACCACCGGCTGGTCGCAGACCGGGCCGGGCAGCTTCAGCAACTCCGATGCCACCCTCACCTCCTCGGGCGGCATGGGCATGCTGTGGTACACCACCCGCGAGTACGTCAACTACTCGCTCAAGCTCGACTGGCGGGTGCCGGGCGACGACAACTCCGGCGTCGTCATCGGCTTCCCCGCCGGCAGCACCGCACAGGGCGCGCTGGACAACGGCTACGAGGTCCAGATCGACGCCACGGACTCCGCCGACCGGACCACCGGCGCGATCTACGCCCTGAAGTCGGCCGACATCGCCGCCCGCGACGCCGCGCTCAACCCGCCGGGGGAGTGGAACACCTTCGAGCTGCTCGTCGAAGGGGAGCGGCTGCAGGTGTTCCTGAACGGGTCGAAGATCAACGACTACACCAACACCAACCCGGCCCGGTCGATGGCCGGCTACATCGGCATCCAGAACCACGGCACGGGCGACGACGTCTCCTACCGCAACATCCGGATCAAGGACCTCGGCGGCACCCCGCCCACCGGCGACATCACCCGCCAGGCCGAGTCGTTCTCCTCCGCCGGTGGGGTCTCGGCGCTGGCCAAATCGGGCGCCGTCGGCGGCCAGGTCGTGGGCAACATCGAGTCCGGCGACTGGGCGGCGTACAACGGCATCGACCTGACCGGAAGCACCTCGTTCCGGGCCCGGGTGGCGTCCGCGGGCGCCGGCGGCACGATCCAGGTCCGGACCGGCTCGGTCACCGGGCCGGTGCTCGGCAGCGTCACGGTGCCCAACACCGGCAGCTGGACGAACTTCCAGAACGTCACCACGAGCCTGTCCGGCGTTCCGTCGAGCACCCAGAACGTGTACCTGACCTTCACCGGCCCGAGTGGCTTCCTCTTCGACGTGGATGAGTTCGTGCTGCTCAAGGGCACCACCACCCCGGGCACCGGTCCGGTCAAGGGGTTGGCGGGCAAGTGCCTGGACGTGCGCAACGGATCGTCGGCCGACGGGACGCAGATCCAGATCCTCACGTGCAACGGGGCCGCCGCGCAGACTTGGACGGTGTCCGGTTCGACGCTGCGGGCGCTGGGCAAGTGCCTGGACGT
>NZ_JBFAOU010000423.1:0-2003 GCF_040675365.1 Catellatospora sp. NPDC049609
GAAGACACGACGAGCCCATCGACGCGGCATCCAAAAAGGATCTGCGATCGGACCAGCAACCGCCACCGTCAGCTATTGCGCACAAGATCGTTAGCCTCGACGCTACGGAGTCATGTCGGTTCAGCACCGCGCGCCGGGCCGTGGCACCTTTGGACGGCCTGCGGTGAGCAAGGCCATGCATTCAGTTTCTGAGCCCACCGTGGCGACCAGGGTGAAGAACGCACCCTGGTCAACCGCGTCCGAGCGGGCCAGGACAAGTCTCCGTCCCAGCGGCCGCCGCGTACAGCCGCCGCCACGCCGCCCTCCGGGCACGCGGCGAGCGCGGCTCCGTCATGCTGAAGTGCTGGCCGATGTTCATCCCCGTCCGCTGCACCGACAGCAAGACCGGTCCATCGCCCGGCCCGGTCCTCGCCCCACCCCGCGCGACATCAACGCCGAATCAGGATGAAATGACCTCGCTGTCCATAGCGGCCATCGCGGCTTCCGACGAAGAGGAAGTGCGCTCGAACATCACCGCGACGGCCACTTCTGCCATGCCCGCCACGAATGGCACGAGCCAGGCACGTCGAAGGTGATTCTGAAGAGCCACCGCCCTTTACCAGAGCGGCGCCGTTGCCACATTGCAGTGCGGCAAATGAGCGGGAGCCCTGTCAGTGCTTCGACCTTCCAGCGGGGTTCAGAACCGAGCTGACGCAGCAGCGTGCGCCGCTGCCCTAATGTGCCTGGCGTCGGTGCCGCAGCACCCCCCGAGAACGGTTACGTTGGGAAACGTCTTCCGTAGTGCCTGGTAGAGCTGACCGAACTCCTGCGGGTCACCGCAATCGAGCTCGGCTGCCTCGTCGAGCTCGGCGTGGCTGAGTCGGGAGGCGTTTGCGCGTACGCCACGAATTCTTTCCACCCATCCGAATTCAGGGGAGAGTACCGGGAGAAAGTGCGTCGGGTGAGCGCAATTGATCATGAAATACGACGAACACCCCGACGTCGCCTCGTCAGTTTCCACCACTGCCTTACCCAGGGGCGTTCCGTCTGGAAGAAGGCCATCAGTCTCGACGGTGAAGGACAGCGCCACCGGAAGCCCAGCGGATCTAGCCGCACGAGCTACGCCGACCGCTTCGTTGACATAGGTCATAGTGATAGCGCTGATCATCTCAGCGCCGCCGGAAGCAAGCATGTCCACTTGCTCCTGATGGTAGGCGTGCGCTTCGGAGGCGCTCATAGTTTCTCCGACCTGGTATCCATCTCCACGAGGCCCGACACATCCGCTAAGAACCGATTTGGTAGGATCGTAGAATTCCGAACGAAGTTCCTGAAGAAGGCGCATCGCGGTAACGTTCGCCAGGGCGAGTCGATCCCGGTCGTAACCGAGCTTCACCGCCCAATCCCGGTTCGCCCTCCAGGTCGGCGATTCAAAGACAAAGCCCGCACCGACCTCGGCCGCTATCGGGGTGTACTCGCGGTAATAACGCTTGAGTAGTTCCCGGCCCTCCGACGACTCCAGCAGAGTGAATGCAGCGAAAAGCGGCAGCTCAGCACCTTTGTTGAAGATGAGGTCGGTCTCAATTCCGCCGTCTGTAAGGAACACTACGTCTTCGACCCATGGCATATGTACACCGGACATAGCAAGCTCTCCCATCTCTACAACCGCGCCCTGCGGCCGGCGGACTCGTGCCGCCGCACGCAGCGATGCCACCCTTGTGCGCCGCCACGTGGACGCCTCTCCAGTTTGCCTCCTGGGTCTTGCAAGCGCCTTTCAACCCGCTTGCACATAGCCCCAGACCTCTACGGTGGCTTCGGTGGAGGAACGTTTCCAATGCTGGCGCACGGCCCAGCTGGGACCCGGACTAGGTTCCGTTCGGTAGAGCAGCGCTATCGGCGCCGCCGGCCTCCGGTCACGTCCACTTGCTCCTATGTCAAGCGTCGGTGAGGAGTGCCCGGAACACGACGTCGGAGAGGCGGCGTTTGAGGGCGCGGAGGGACTCGCTGGTGGTGTCCCCGTCGGCTCG
>NZ_JBFAOU010000424.1:0-1992 GCF_040675365.1 Catellatospora sp. NPDC049609
GAGTCTACAATGGACCAACGCTGCGGTTCGGAAGGTGTCCCGCCAAGCGTGCCTAGCAGCGCAAACTCCTCGGCGGAAGTGCGGCTGGAGTACTAGCGGAAGCGGACGAAGGAGGAGTCGGTAGGTGCCTCGCCATCGGGTGTGTGGTCGGCGGGTGGGCTAGCACTCCACCATCACCGACGGGTGCGTCGGCGGGCGGGAACCCATCACGGTCGGAGCCCGTATGGAGTAGGCAGTCGTAAACGGTTGGCGCAAGTCGCGGCTGGCTGTGACCCTGCCGAAACTCTCACGTAGCGAGGAAACGAAGCTCAATGTTTGACTCTAGAAAACGTCTCATCGGTGTGACTCTCGTGGGGACCGCCGCCTGCGTGTCGGCTGCACTTGCAATAGCCCCTGCCACTGTCGGTGCCGCACCAGCGAGTCTCGTTCCACACATCTTGGATGTCTCCAGCGTGAGTTCCAGCGGAATCGAGGGAAACAACGATAGCCACCCCGCCGATGTCAGTGGAGACGACGGGCGTTTCATTGTCTTCGCCAGCACGGCGGCCAACCTGACAAGCCCGACGCCCCCCGCCGGCTCGAGTCAGATCTACCTGCGCGATCGGGTAGCCGGCACGACCCAGCTTATCAGCCGCGGGACGGATGGTAAGCCGGCGCAGGGGTCAAGTGGCAGCCCGTCTATTTCCGCTGACGGCTCCGTTATTGCCTTCGTCTCTTCATCGTCCAGCCTGGTTCGCGGCGACACCAATGGCAAGGACGACATCTTTATCTACACGCCCGGTTCGCAGAGCATCCAGCGGATACTTACTAACGCTTTTGCGCAGCCGAACGGGCACAGCAGCAGCCCCGAAGTGAGCGGCGATGGTCGGATGATCGCCTACGCCACGGGCGCAAGTAATCACACTCCGGACGTCAATGGCACGAGTGACATTTTCGTCTACGACCGCGTGCAAGCGGTTAACAAGTTGGTGAGCCGACAGCCGAACGGCGCTGTGGGCAATAGCGGGAGCACTGAGCCGACGATCAACTCCGACGGCACGAAGATCGCCTTCCGATCTGATGCATCCAACCTTGCGAACAATGATACCAACGGTCAGCCCGATGTATTCCTGACCACGTTCACAACCCCCAGCACGGCTGCGGTAACCCGGGTGAGCGTGAAAGTGGGTGGAGGCGAGGCGAATGGGCTCAGCGGCGACCCGGCGATCAGCGCGAATGGTAACTTCGTGGCATTCGCATCCCAGGCTACCAATCTCGTAACCGGGGATACGAACAACAAGGTTGACGTGTTCCGGAAGGACGTCGTGTCCGGAGCCGTGGTTCGGCACAGCGTGGGCCTGAACGGCGTCCAGGGAAACGGGCCCAGTTTCGAACCTTCCATCAGCGCCGACGGCTCCAAGATTGTCTTTACAAGTCACGCCACGAATCTCGTCGGCGATGACGAGAACGCCGGCATCGGCGACGTCTTCCTCTCCGAGACGTCGCGTTCCTTCATTGTCGGTCGCGTTCTTGTAAGTCGCGCAAACACCCAGGGCAGCGCCAACGGCCAGAGCTTCGGCGGCTCCATGAATGCCGATGGTTCGGTGATCTCGTTTACCTCCCGGGCGTCGAATCTCGTTGCCGGGCAGTCGTCGGATTCCGGCGCTCTAGACGTTTTCACTCGGACGCGAAACAACTGAGGGCGAGCCCTTATTCGCACCAGTTCGGCGTGTTGGCAAGTGGCTGAAAGTCACTATGGGGCTCTGGGCCAGTCGCAGCGGTGTTGCTGTACCAAGCCGGACTGGCCGCTACCGCACGTCTCACGCCGTGGTTGGCCGTTTCTGACCACAGCGCCTCTAGACTAGGCAGTTTTCGAAGTCACGGCGTGTCGATGATCGATGGAAAGCGAGGTCTCCGGTAGAGGGTTCTACGGCCAGGGCGAAACCGCCGCTTCCCGTCGTTCACAGGCCGGCGCGCCCGCCGGGCAGGTGGAACCGCCGCGGGCGCTACAGC
>NZ_JBFAOU010000425.1:0-1975 GCF_040675365.1 Catellatospora sp. NPDC049609
AGCGGATGACCGGACGGGCAACTCCGCTGGGGTTGGCTGCCGGAGTGGCGGTCGCGACCTTCGGCGGGCAGCCCCGACTCCGGTGGGGCAGGCGGTACCACGCGGTTGCCAGCCCGGCCGCGACGTGGCTCGACGAAGTGATCCAGACGTTGGAGAGCTGCCCTGAACTGCTCGCTCGGCTACCTGTCGTCGCGAACACGACGATGACGGTCCGCGGTGACCGCCTCGTGATCCCCGACCAGCCACGACGGGTCGGACAGGTGGCCTCGGTGGACGCCGTGCTGCGCCTGACCACGCCGGTGCGCGTCGCCGTCGAAGCGGCTCGCGCGCCGATCCGGATGAGCGAACTCGCCGCGAAGGTACGAGAGGTCCTGCCCTCGGCGCCAGCAGATAAGATCACCGCTCTCCTGGCCGAGCTGGTTTCGCGGCGAGCACTGATCACGTCCTTGTACGCGCCCAGCACCACCACGGACGCGCTGGCACACCTGCTCGAACAGATCGACGCCGCCGACGCCGGCGCTGTGCGGCACGTCGCCGACCTGGTCGCTGCGCTGCACGACATCCACGCACTCATGAGCAGCCACAACAGCCAACTCGGCAGCAACGTCGCCTGGGTACGCGACGACCTCACCGCCACCATGCGCATGGCGCAGCCGTGTAGCCGGCACCCACTCGCGCTCGACCTGCGCCTGGACGCGACGGTCGTCCTGCCGGAGCCGATAGCGCGCGAGGCGGAGCGCGCCGCGCTGCTCCTGACCCGCCTGAGTGCTCACACTTTCGGTCGCGCATCGTGGCGCGACTACCACATGCGCTACTACGAGCGTTACGGCATCGGGTCGATGGTGCCGCTGCGCGACGGCGTCGACACCGATGCCGGTATAGGCTGGCCGGACGGCTACCCGGACGCTGCCGCAGAGCGGCACGCTCCGGCCGCCCGCCGGGATGAGCGGCTGTTGTCACTGGCCCAGGCCGCCGCGCTCGACGGCCGCCGCGAGGTCATCCTGGACGCCGAGCTGCTCGACGCTCTCGACATCGGTCCCGACCAACCCCGCCTGCCCCCGCATCTCGAGCTGTGCGTGCGGATACACGCGCGGGACCAGCAGGCACTGATCCGCGGAGACTTCCGCGTCGAGGTCGTGTCCGTCTCCCGTGGCGTCGGCACGCTGTGCGGCCGGTTCCTCCAGGTGCTGACGCCCGACGAGCGGCAGCGGCTGTCCGCCGAACTGGCCGACCTGCCCACCTCCGACGCCGACACGATTCCCGCCCAGCTGTCCTTCGCCCCGCTCGACCCCGCAGACGCGCACGTCGCACGCGCGCCGTGCGTCCTGCCGACCGTGATCAGCCTGGCCGAGCACCGCGGCCCGGACCCAGACGTGCTGACTGGCTGTTCACCAACCGGCGCCTGCTCCACGACCACGAACGGCACAACACCACCCACGAAACCATGATCTACATTGCGATGATCATGCACATGTCCCGCAGACTCAGCCGCCTACCCAACCCCTAACCGAGTTTTCAAGCAGCCTCTTAATCCGCGGGTTCGGGGTTCGAGTCCCTGGCGGCGCACAGCGAAAGCCCCGTCTGACCTGGCGGATTCTAGGGATCGTTGCAACACGTGGTCGGTTGTCTAGGCCGCGAGCAGTGTACGCAGGCGCTCGGCTGGGGTTTCCCAGCCGAGCGTTTTGCGTGGTCGGCCGTTGAGTTCGACGGCGACGGCGTCGAGATGGTCACGGCTGTGGACGGATAGATCGGTTCCCTTGGGTGCCTCTGTGTTTGTCAAGCCGGTTGGTGGGGTGGCGTAGGCTGCGGTCTGGCGGGCCTGGGAAGTGACTTGTCCGAAGAGTCGGCTTTCGGGGTTGGGCCGGCCGCGCTGGATGTTGTAGTCGCCCCCGGTTGTCCTCCTGGGCCCGCCGCCTGGGTGCGGCGGCGTTCGTCGGCGATCATCGTGCGCCAGACGTGATCGGCGAGGCGGCGT
>NZ_JBFAOU010000426.1:0-1960 GCF_040675365.1 Catellatospora sp. NPDC049609
CGTCGCCGCCCTGGTCTCCGACCGCACCATCACCTGGTGAAACGCCCCGGAGCGGCCCATCACGCGACCTCAACTATTGCGCACAAGATCGTAAGCAGCCGCTGCAACCCCTCCGGCGTGCTCCTCCGGTAACTTACGGAAGTCCTTCTGCCTGCTGGAGGCCCGCACCACCCGAGCCAAACATCAATTGCCATGACCACAGGAGGGGCATCCGTCGGCCACCGGTGCGACCTCACGACGCGCCTGACACTCGCCGGGAACCTAAGAAGCCCCAAAGTCGTAAGCTTCACGTGAGTTATTCCCGCGACTCTCTGAACAACACGTTGAGACGGAGTTCCTGACCTGGTCACTCTAGGCAATCGCTTGATCTGGGCGGTATTCTGTGCACTCGCAGGTGTGCCGACTACTGGTGCGACCGCTATAATCGCATGATCGTGGCGCTTCACTGACGCCCGTCAAACTTGATGCCCATGATGTACCGCGTTGGTCAAACCGGCGTGGCGGTCCGCTCCGGGGAGAGTCAAAGGGGGCGTCAGTTTCTGACCTACCGCCACCCTGTGCGCAGGGGCCATCGACTGGATGATAACGCGACGCATCGGTCGTCTGGCGGAATAGCGGGGCGACGACCCGATCATGGCAGCTATCGAAAGGCAACTAATGCTTAAACCCCTCCGCCGAGTCGTCCCTGTTGTGTCTATTGGCATGCTCGGCATTTTACTTGCAAGTCTGGCACCTGTCGGCGCGGCCAGCGCCACCTGGACCAGTCCGTTGGGCGATAAGACTTATTTCAATCTTCCATCAACTGAAGTGGAGACGTCCGGCTGGGCCGAAGGAATGCAGGGAGTGTCATTCGGAAGTTATGCGGGTGACCAGTACGTGTTTTTCTCAAGCCGCACCAAGATTCATGGCTGGCCTATCGGAAACAGCACCAGATATGGACTGGACTACCTGAAGCGAACACCAACATGGCACAGTAATGTGCCGGACGACCTTCCTGGCGAACCACACTTCGGCGACTTGGATTTCGAACACAACGTCGTCGGTACCGTAAACAATCAATCCGATCTAATTTACGTCCCTTATGAGGACAACAAAAAGAGATTGACTCCCCGGCTCGCGGTATTTCGGGTCAATTCGGTTTCAACGAATATTACTTACGTGGGTCATGGTTACGTTGGTGGCACGGCTGCCAAGGAAATGCCTTGGGTGGCCGTAAAGACCGGCACGCAGTGTATTTATACCTCGGAATTTCACATTCATTCGTCCTCAAGGCCCTTTGGTGTTTCGGAATACTGCGACTCGAATCCTGGAGACGGAGTGACCCTTCAAGGTACGCCAATTCGACACCAAGTCCGAGATTTCGATGGTGATCAGATCACGCTTGGCCGGGTACAGGGCGGCGACTTCATTATGCGCACACCGACCACTGGATATTTGTTCTTGCTTGCGGAGGAAGGGCCCGGAGCGGATGGCTTGCTACCGGGGAATGGCTCGGGAAGCAGTGGCGGCGGCAGGGGAGTATACGTGTTTACAACTAACACAACCATTGCAAACGGACCGTTTTCGATGATCGACTTCATACCCGCAGAGATGCATCCAGATCGCAGCGAGGAATACGAAGGGGTGGCGGTCGGCGAGGTGGACCCTGCGGGTGCGAATGACCTCGCTCACATTCATGCCATTGTTACTGATAACAACACCTGGGAGCCAGCTGGTCAGGGGTATTACTTCAAGCATTGGCGTGTCACAAACGATGCGGGCCTCGAACTGCGTTGATTCGCGTCGGGTTCGTAGCAGTTCCCAAAACCAAGAATGCGGTTAGGCTGGATAAATCTGTCGGCGATTTGCAGATCAGCAGCCCAGGCTGCTAGTAGTGCTTTGTTAGGTCGGCGTGTCGTAGGGGTCTCTGCGGGCTGGCGTAGTGTCATGTCGCGGTGACCCCTCACGAGCTTTCGGTTGT
>NZ_JBFAOU010000427.1:0-1959 GCF_040675365.1 Catellatospora sp. NPDC049609
AAGACACGACGAGCCCATCGACGCGGCATCCAAAAAGGATCTGCGATCGGACCAGCAACCGCCACCGTCAGCTATTGCGCACAAGATCGTAAGCAGCCGCTGCAACCCCTCCGGCGTGCTCCTCCGGTAACTTGCGGAAGTCCTTCTGCCTGCTGGAGGCTCGCGCCACCCGAGCCAAACATCAATTGCCACGACCACAGGAGGGGCATCCGTCGGCCGCCGGTGCGACCTCACGACGCGCCTGACACTCGCCGGGAACCTAAGGGGCCCCAAAGTCGTAAAGCTTCACGTGAGTTACTCCCGCGACTCTCTGAACAACACGTTGAGACGAGTTCCTCACCTGGTCACTAATCTAGGCAATCGCCTTGATCTGGGCGGCATTCTCTGCACTCGCAGGTGTGCTGAGTTCTATCGTAAAACCATAGATTCCAGAAGAGTATTACGGATGTGCAATAGAGGGGAACGTCGAAGTCTGCCGCAGTCAACGTACAGATCTAGTTCAAGGATTATGGACGCGGCGTGTTCGCCACGGTGCTAGCTAGCATAAATTAGCAAGGAGCACAGCCGTAGCCGACCGAGAGAAAAGGAGCAAAATGATGACTGCCTTGGGTGCTTCCGCGACCGTTCGGCCTTATCCGACGTCCGAGAATCTGCTGCCCAACCTCGGTTTCGAGGTGTCGGATGATATTCATCCAGACGCCGACCGTATCGGGGCGCATTTGCAGGACTGGGCAAAGCGAGTCGGTCTAGCCTCGAGTCCGCATAAACTCGCTCGTCAATTCGACGCGTCCTTCGAGCGGGTGGCCGCGCGAATCTTTCCTGCTCTCCCGCGGCGCGACGTTCAACTTTACGCGCAGTGGGTTGTTTGGCTTTTTGTATTAGACGACGAGCAAGATGAAGGTTTCATGGGCCGTTCTGTCACCGAAGTCGATGAAGCCTTCGCTGAACTCACCGCAGTTGTGGACGGCTATATGCCACCTCGCGAGGCCGCCCCAGTGGCGTTGGTTTTGGCGGAATTGTGGTCACGTACTACGCTTCAGATGTCGCAAACGTGGCGTGCAAGGTTCCTCCAAAACTTCCGCCGCTACCACGCTGCCTTTCGCGCTCAGGCTGCTCACCGATTCCACGGTACCGTTCCCAGCCTCGAGGATTACCCTGAACTACGTCGTTACGACAATGCCATGTTTATGTTCGATCTGGTGGAGGTTGCGCACCGCACCGAGGTCCCGCCATCCCTGGCAAATAGTGACGCTTGGCGCGAAATGCACGCCGCTTCAAGCGACATTACTGCCTGGTGTAACGACCTCGTTTCCTTGAATCGGGATTCAGCACAAGGGGAGCAGTGGAACTACGTGGCCGTGTATCAAAGTGCTACCGGATGCAGCCAAGCGACCGCCATACGTACGGTAAGAAACCATATCCGGGCTCGAAGTGTGGATCTTGTAGCTACGAAAAACCGGGTGGTTGCCCACATCGCTGATTGCCCTAACGTCGAAAACGTTATGGCAGTGGCCAACACAGTCTGCGCCATACCGGGTGCTCATTATGCGTGGCTGCGAGAGTCGGGGCGCCACACCAACCAGGCTCATTGACGTTGATGTGCGACTCAACCTGACCGTAAAACTACTGGTGCGACCGCTACAACCGCATGATCGTGGCGCTTCGCTGAAGCGCGTCAAACCCGATGCCCATGATGTACCGCGTTGTTAAAACCGGCGTGGCGGTCCGCTCCGGGGCCAGGCAGCCGCGCCAACGGCTGCCTGGCGTGACTGCAAAGGATCGCCCATTCGGCCGAATCATCGCTCGCCTGGCAGGGTCGGCGGACAGGCGCGGTTCCCGCTCCTAAGTGCTCCTCTCCGTTAATTCGTCGGGGGTGCCGCAGCTGCGGGTAGGGCTGGCTGGGTCGCGAGGCGTTTGAGAAGGGCGTCAAGATCTTTCTTGGTGTATCGCCAGTTGAAC
>NZ_JBFAOU010000428.1:0-1888 GCF_040675365.1 Catellatospora sp. NPDC049609
TGCCGCACAACCGAAAGCTCGTGAGGGGTCACCGCGACATGACACTACGCCAGCCCACGGAGACCCGTACGACACGCCGACCTAACAAAGCACTATTAGAGGGGCTTAACCCGTTGCCCCACGTACCTATCTTCCAGAAGCGTCGACATGGCGCCACCGCATCGGCGCAGCTGAAATGCGGCTCGGGCGGCGTCCGTACCACAGCACACGGGCTAGCACACCCGGGGAGAACAGCCGCTGCGGCGGGGACATCAGGTTCGCCACGGACAAGAACGCGTAGCCCACCGCGGGGTGCCTGGCGGCCGCGATGTGCAGGCGAGCGACGTACCTGTTAATAAAGTTTGTCTTGCGACTGCGGGGGCCCTCGACCTCGGGGTGGCTCAGGTCGGCACCGACCGCCATGCCCCACGGCACGTCGATGACCTTCGAGGCAGCCGCGTAGAAGCGCCTCGGCAGCCCGTCGAGCCCTTGCCGGAGGCAGTCGCGAAGCGCGATCGCCTCCACTGCAGCAACGGTCATGCCCTGAGCGTATGCAGGGTTGAAGCTGCAGATCGCGTCGGCGATCGAAACCAGGCCTTCCGGCAGCCTGGCCAGACGTTCGTAGCGGCGGCGCACGCTGACCGGCAAACGCAGGCGTAGACCGGGGCCGGCCGGCTCGCACCTGGTGACCAGTTGGAACAACTCGTCACTGGGCAGCCGTCGGGTAAAGCCGGTATAGCCATCGCGGTCGGCCGGAAGAGTACCGTCCTTGCCGACGCCGACAAGTGTCATCATCCAGCGGTTGCCCTCGACCGGCAGAGCCGCGCCGCCGATCGGCAGATCGGGCGACGGGCTGATCACCGCAGAGGTGAAGTTCAGCTGGCCCGGCTTGCGGTGGTAGACGCGAGACTCGTAGTACGTGAGCGGGTCCACATGTTCCTCGGCCGGCTTCTCGTAGCCCAGCTCGGAAAGCCACGTCGGACCGCGGTTGCCGCGGCCGGTCGCATCGACGACCAGGTCGGCGTCCAACCGAAGTTCGGTACCGCCCGCTGGTAGCACCTGTACGCCGGTAACCCGGCTGCGGTCACCCGAGCACAGCAGACCCAGCGCCTCGTGGCGCTCGCGCAGCTCGACGTTGGGCAGCTCAGCGACTCGGCGACGCACGTAAGCCTCCAGCGCGACACGCGTCACCCCCAGGCCGAACAGTCCGGTCTGTTTCGCAGCGACGCGGTGACCATGGTTGATCCACACTCCGTCGCCCTGTACGTCGGCGGACACCGCGCCTACCACAGCCATGTCATCGGCGAACCCGGGGAACAACTCCTCCAACACCTGGCGGCCCCGAGCGAGCAGCCCATGCGTGTGATCGCCCTGCGGCACGCCCTTGCGGCCGGTAACGCCATCAACAGGCAGCCTGTCGCGGTCGAAGATGGTGACCCTGGCAAACGACTCGCTCAGCACGCGCGCGGCAAGCAGGCCACCGATACTAGCGCCGAGCACTACCGCGTGGTCCGACCTGTTGATGGTAGACATAAACTCACTCCACCTGGTGATGTATGAGGCGAATGCGCTGAGCGTCTGCGGGATGAGCTCCAGCGGGACGCCATGGAGGTCAATTTGCCGATCATCGACTCGCCGCAGGTAGCCGGAAAGCGGCGTCGACAGTTAAATAGTGAGGTGCTGGGCTTTCGTACCTCTTTCAATACGCTGACGGAAGATGTCATCGTCTTCAGTTGAGCTTTCGCCTTAGTGCTGCTCGGCGTTAATTCGTCGGGGGTCGCTCAGGTGACCGAGTTGTCGAGGTAGAGGCTGCTGGCGCAGTCGAGTGCTTCCTCGGCGGTGCCGGCGGTGTGGCCGCTGGGCAGGTACGAGTCTTCGTAGCCGTCCTTGCTGGCCAGGTAGATCGCGA
>NZ_JBFAOU010000429.1:0-1877 GCF_040675365.1 Catellatospora sp. NPDC049609
CCAGCAGCATGCCCGTCACCAGCAGGAACCGACAGGCGTAATCACGTATCCGAATGCGCGACAAGATCTACTACTCGTGAAAGACCGAGGCTAGACATCGCCGAGCTGGACGGGTCGGTGCAGGTGCGCCTGGTCGGCCGTACCGGCGACGTTGCCGGGCTGCTGGCCGTTCTGGACGGCACCACGAACTTGACTGACGTGTCCGACCCCTACCCGACTTCCCGGCCCGGCGTGGTGCGCGTGTACGCGACCGCCGAGCGCCGCCACCCACTCACCGGAGGCATCAGATGACCGCACCGACCAGCGCGTACCCCGTGGCCGTCGCCGACCTGGTCGACGACTTCCAGAAGTGGGCCGCCGAGCTGGGCACCACGCCCTCCCAGAACGCCACCAAGGCCCGGTTCAAGGTCGGCAGCGACAAGGCCCGCGCGCTGCTGGCCACCCTGACCGCCCCCGCCCCCGCCCCGGCCGAGCGCATCACCACCCCAGCCCCCGCCGCCCCGGTGGTGGAGCCGGTGCCGGTGGCCGAGCCCGCCGCCTCGGCCCCGACGCCGGAACCGGTGCCGGACGTGCCCGCCGAGCCGATCAAGGCCCCGGCGTCGCCGCAGACGGCGGTTGACGCAGACCTGGGCGCGAAGATCGCCCCGGCTATCGCCGAGACGGCCGCCGCCGCGCCGGTCACGGTGGCGCGGCCGAAGCGGCGCATCCGGTCCTGGCCGGTGTTCATCATCGGCCTGGGCGCGTTCGTCGGGATCTGGTCCGGATGGGTGGAGCTGGGCAAGCTCACCGGGTTCGGACCGGTCCAACCGCTGCCCGGCATCGCCGACGACTTCAGCTTGAACACCGCGATCACCCTGCCGCTGGGCATGGAGGCGTACGCGGCGTACGCGCTGAAGGTGTGGATGACCAGCGGCATCCCGGCACGGGCGCGTGACTTCGCGCGCTGGTCCACCATCGTCGCGCTGCTGGTCGGCATGGCCGGACAGGTCGCCTACCACCTGATGGCCGCCAACGGCATCACGTCCGCGCCGTGGCAGATCACCACCGCCGTCGCCTGCCTGCCGGTGATCGTGCTCGGGCTGGCCGCGACCCTCGCTCACCTGGTCGCCAACGGCGACGAGACGCCGCCGAACGGGGCTGATCTGGCTACTACCATGGGGGCCAGGCTCGTCACCCCGGCCCGTCGCGGTGGCCAGGGTGATCGGTTGGCCAGCCGGTAGGTCAGATGCCGTGCATCTGGAGGTTGCCGCCGATGAACTTGAGCATCAGCCCTAACGCGGTGACAACATACTCTTCTTCTTTTGTCTGTGTGCTCGTGTGGCCGCAGCCGAGGTAGGTCAGCGCGGCTTCGGTCAACTCGGGCTGCCCGGCCGCTACGGCGTAGATGAGCGCGTTGACGCCGGTAGCGGCGTCTCGCAGCTCCTGCTCAAGGTCCGGGGCGAGCCGTGCGAGATCACCGGCGGCTGGTATGACGAGCGGGCCGGTCTCGTTGACCGCCATCAGGTTGTTGGCGATCTGAGCGCAGGTGAGCAGGCTCGCGCGAGCAGCCTGCTTCGTATCCGCGAGCATCGCGATCTGCTGAACCAGTTCGAAGGCATCGGCGGCGCTGTTGCATTGGGCCATTTGCTGGGCGAGGTCGAGCAGCTGACCCCGTAGGGCTTCTGTGGTCTCGTCGTTCATGGCTGCTCCTGACGGCGTCTGTACAAGCGGTGCCGCATCGACCGCGGCGCGGGCGATCTTGCCTGTTACCAGGGCCGCCGGCGCGTTGATGTCTTTCCGCCACTTACGATCTTGTGCGCAATAGTTGAGGTCGCGTGATGGGCCGCTCCGGGGCGTTTCACCAGGTGATGGTGCGGTCGGAGACCAGGGCGGCGACG
>NZ_JBFAOU010000430.1:0-1855 GCF_040675365.1 Catellatospora sp. NPDC049609
GTCCGGTGCCGGCCGGCACCGGACACGCCCGAACGATCAGCGATCAGGGTGGGTCTGGGTCAGCAGCCCACTGCCTAGCGCTGCAGGGTCAGCACACCCGGCCGCCACGGCAGCAGGTTGTAATCGCCGCCCGCGCTGGGGTTCTTCCCCTGGTAGAGGAACTGGAGGTTGCACGGGTCGATGGTCTTGGTCTGGTCGGGGTTGTTGCGGACCAGGTCACCGTGGCTGATGTCGTTGGTCCACGTCGCGCCGCTGTTGGCCTTGCCGGCGAAGGGGTTGCTCTCGGTGGCGGCCTGCGGGGTCCACGAACCGCCCAGGCTGCTGGACGTGAACGAGCGGAAGTAGCGACCCTGGCTGCCGATCGCCTCGACGATCATCAGGTACTGGTTCTGGCCCTGCACCTTGTAGACCTCGACCCCCTCGAACAGGTTGTTGGTCGTGTCGGTCATGATCGTCGTGTAACTGGAGCCGAAGCTGCCCGGGAAGTTGCCGATCGGCATGCTCGACCGGTAGATCTTGCCGTTGTCACCGGCGAAGAACAGGTACATGTTCTGGTCGTCGCCGATGAGGGTCTGGTCGATCACGCCGTACGGGGCGTCGGGAAGGCTGGCGGTGGACAGCGTCTGTGGCGCCGACCAGCCGTTGGCGTTGGTCGGGTCGCTCGACGTCTTGTAGCTGAACGAGGTCGGCCCCCACTGGTACGCCAGCACCCAGACGTTCTTCGGGGCGAAGTACAGCAGGGTGGGCGCCACGGTGCCCTGGCTCATGCTGTTCTGCCCGGCCGAGGCCATGTCGGACCAGTTCGTGAACAGGCTGAAGTTCATCGAGCCGTACGTTCCGCCGCTGGTGACGTTGGACCCGTAGACCAGGTGCCTGCCGTTGTAGACCACGTTGGTGAAGTCCTTGAGCGAGACCCACCCGTTCTGCGGGTTCGTCAGCGCACCGGTCGAGGTCCAGCGGTACGTCGAGGGCAGAGCACAGCCACCCGGGGGCGGCGAGGACGGGGGCGGCCCGGACGGCGAGGGCGAGGGCGAGCCGCCGAACGTGGTCCGCCACTGCTGGTTGGTCTGCCCGTGGCAGTCGTACAGCTGGACCTGCTGGCCGTTGGCCGTGCCCCACACGTCCAGGCACCGGCCGGACTGAACGCCGCTGATGGTGCCGTTGGAGTTGACGTTCCACTGCTGGTTCGTCTGCCCGTTACAGTCCCAGATGATGATCGCGGTGCCGTTCGCGGTGCCGCGGCCGTTGGCGTCGAGGCACTTGCCGCCGTACACGGTCAGCTGCTTGCTGGCGGTGTACGTCCATCGCTGCTGGGTTTGCCCGTTGCAGTCGTAGAGCTGCACCCGGGTGCCGTTGGTCTGCGACGCGTTGGGCACGTCGACGCACCGGCCCGACTGCACCCCGACGATCGTGCCGGCGCCACCCGGCGGCGGGCTGCTGCTCGGCGGGGTCGACGGGCTGACGGCGTTGAGCGCGTTCAGCACCGACGTGTAGGCGGACTTCTTGTTCCCATTGCCGTCGAACAGCAGCGGGCTCTCGCTGGAGCGCCACGAGTCGCTGTCGCGCACGCCCCACACCGTGATGCCGATGCAGCGCGGCACGTTCATGCACGCCTGGGTGAGACCGGCGTACTGCGTGGTGGAGGCGTTGGTGACGTCGACCTCGGTCAGGGCCACGTCCACGCCGAGGGCGGCGAAGCTGGACAGCGTGGTCTGGAAGTTGCTCGGCAGGGAGCTGCCGCCGGTGAAGTGGGTCTGCAGACCGACGCAGTCGATGGGCACGCCACGGGACTTGAAGTCCTGGATCATGCGGTACACACCCTGGGTCTTGCCGTACGACCAGTTCTCGATGTTGT
>NZ_JBFAOU010000431.1:0-1848 GCF_040675365.1 Catellatospora sp. NPDC049609
TGATCTTAGGCGCCCCGTTAAACCACGCTGGCCGAACGCAGGCTTTGGAGCGTGGGTAACCTGGCAGGACGCCAGGTTAGCCGTCCTGGGCCAGGGATGGCCCATGACGGCGGCCCACGGTCCAAAGCCGGAGTGAGGGCACACCGAGCCTAGGCGAGGTGCCGAGTGGTGGGGCATGTACGGGACAACCACATGGGTTACAAAAAAGTGCCTTCACATAGGTGACACTTTGATTGAAACATAACCGTTTTTTGCATCCCTAGCGTTTACTCGGCCCAAGATCACCGGACCGAAGATCACATTCCATATGCCATCACTGATCATCTCCATTCCGATGGTTTGATGGCTCAGCAAATTACCAACATAAATCCTTAGACCTGCTCGATTGATGATCCCACTACTGTCTGCCAGGTAACACTCGACATGACTCGCATAGCCCATCTCCGGCAACCGCTCCGGATAGACTCGTGTTGAAGGCATGTAACACGAGGCTGGCGTTTTCTGCCCAAGAGCCTCGTGTCCACGCTCGTAATTATAGTGCTGCACGAAGCGATCAAAGTGACGCTGCTGAGCATCCCACGCAACCGCCGGTGGTTGGGGTAACGTACTTTTCAGCGTCCTGTGCATACGTTCGTGGCGCCCGTTCTGATCAGGGCGGCCCGGTTCAATTCGCTCAGGAATGATCCCAAGTCGTAGCCACCAGATCGATAGCTGCGACAGCCCGGCACGGCCCGTGCTGGCAAACGGCACACCGTTGTCGGTACGGATGCGCTCAGGCAGCCCATATTCGCGGAAAACCCGCTCGAAGGTTTGCTGGGTTTCCTTGAAATTGGTGCTGGCCATACTCTCGCAGGCCAGTAAAAAGCGACTCGCGTGATCCATTATCGTCAACGGATAACACCACACACCTGCCCCTGTCAGAAATTGCCCTTTGTAATCAGCGCTGAAAAGCTGGTTGGGGATTTCTGCCTTACGTAAAGGCTTGGGATAGACAGCTACACGCGGGCGCAATTGCCGAGGCGTGATCAAATCAGCGGCCTTGAGGATGTTGTAAATGGTGGTTTTTGAGGGTGGGTTCTGCCCAGGAAAACGCCGTATCAAGTCGTTCTGGATCTTCTTCGGGCCGGGAACCGTTTCTCCAGTCGAACGCAATTCAATAATTGCCTGCCGGACAGCAAAAGGGACCACATACGTCTGATTGTGGCGGCTGCGACTTCGCTCTTCGAGGCCTCTGGGCCCCTCCGCTTTGTAGCGCTCGACCCATTTATAGCCAGTCTTGCGACTGATTTGATGGTCCAGGCACAGCTGGCTAAAGCTGTGCTCGTCCTCCAAATAGTCGGCGATGAACTTCACTCTGAGGTCCATAGGTTTCAGCTCTTTCCAGGGCATGGTCAGATCCTCGCGAAATCGACCCTGCCAGTTAAAAAACTGTTACCTATGTGCGTGAACTAATTTGTAACCCATGTGGGTGAGTCATACCGGGCAAGAGCGTTTTGCTTACTTTTGCGCTTTTCAAAAGTGAGCCGCTGTAAGAGCGGAACCCATATCAGCCATTACCCAAATAACGGATATGTACTCAGCCCCCCCAAACCATAAAAACAAACCCGAAACATTGCACTCACTTGAGTCAACCACAACATCGGCCCTAGGTACGCCGCAACATCAACGCCGCCACCGCACAGGCCGCCAACGCCACACAGGCCAGAAAGAACGCATCACTGTAGGCCATCAAAAACGCCTGATGGCGCACACTCTGGTCCAGCAGACTCAGCACCACCTGATGCTCCGGCAACTGCTCCTGCAGCACCCCGTCACCGGGAAGTTGCTGTTTGACTCGGCCCTGCAACA
>NZ_JBFAOU010000432.1:0-1777 GCF_040675365.1 Catellatospora sp. NPDC049609
ATCGCGCGGGCGTTCCTGGCCGAGCCGAGCATCCTCATCCTCGACGAGGCGACCAGCTCGGTCGACACCCGCACCGAGGCGCTGATCCAGCGGGCAGAGCAGGGTCGCGGTCATGATCTGCGGTCGGTAGAAGTTGGCGTTGAAGCCGCCGATGATGAGGTTGCCCAGGCCACCGAAGCCGACGATCTCGCCCACGGTCACCAGCGCGACCGTGGACACCGTCGCGATGCGCAGGCCGGTCAGGATGCCCGGCATGGCCAGCGGCAGCTCGATGCGCCACAGCAGGGCGCCCCGGCCGTAGCCCATGCCCCGGGCCGCGTCGAGCACCTCGGCCGGCACCTGGCGCAGCCCGGTGAGCGTGTTGCGGACGACGGTGAGCAGCGCGTACAGGATCAGTCCGATGAGCACCGTGGTCGGGGTGATGCCGGTGAACGGCGCCAGGAAGGCGAACAGGGCCAGCGACGGGATGGTGTAGAGCACGCCGGTGAAGCCCAGGATCGGCCCGGTCAGCGAGCCGACCCGGTACGCCAGCACGGCCAGCGGGATCGCGATCACGGTCGCCACGGCCACGGCGGCTAAGGTCAGCAGGAGATGTTCGCGCAGTGCGGCGAGCAGGGTGTCGGTGTTCTGGCTGACGTAGCTCCACGAGAACCAGGGGTTGCGCGGATCGTCGCCCGGCGCGCCCCAGCCGAGCACGGCGTAGCTGACCTTGGAGGGCATAGGTGAACCGTACCGCCGCGGTGTCGATCCGGTTGGAGGGTGTCCGCAAGCAGTACGACGACGGCACGGTCGCGGTGCGCGAGCTGGACCTGGAGCTGCCCGCCGGGGAGCTGACGGTGCTGGTCGGCCCGTCCGGCTGCGGCAAGTCCACCATCCTGCGCATGATCAACCGGCTGATCGAGCCGTCCGCCGGGCGGATGTGGCTCGGCGACGACGAGATCACCGCCGGCGACCCCATCACGCTGCGCCGCCGCATCGGGTACGTCATCCAGAACGTGGGCCTGTTCCCGCACCAGACCGTGCGCGACAACGTCGCCACCGTGCCCCGGCTGCTGGGCTGGCCGAAGCAGCGCGTCGCCGACCGCACCGCCGAGCTGCTCGACCTGGTCGGCCTGGAGGCGTCGCGGTACGCCGACCGCTACCCGCACGAGCTGTCCGGCGGGCAGCGCCAGCGCGTCGGGGTGGCCCGCGCGCTCGCCGCCGACCCGGTGGTGCTGCTGATGGACGAGCCGTTCTCGGCCGTCGACCCGATCGTGCGGGGCCGGTTGCAGGACGAGTTCCTGCGCCTGCAGCAGACCGTACGCAAGACCATCGTGTTCGTGACGCACGACGTCGACGAGGCGGTGCGCCTCGGCGACCGGATCGCGGTGCTGTCCGAGGGCGGGAAGCTGGAGCAGTTCGCCCCGCCCGCGCAGCTGCTGTCGCACCCGGCCAACGACTTCGTGGCCGAGTTCGTCGGCGCCGACCGCGGCATCAAGCTGCTCGCGGTGACCGCGATCCCGCGCGAGGGCCTGCGCCCGCTGCCCGACGGCCGCTCCGCGGGCGAGCAGGCGCCGTCCGTGCCGGTCGACGGCTCCCTGCGCGACGCCCTGGCCGCCCTGCTCGAAGGCGACACCGGCTGGGTCGTCGTCCGCGACGGCCCCGCCCCCCTCGGCATCCTCACCCCCGAGGACATCTACCAGGTCCTCCGCCGCTGACCCATCCATGATCGTCCGACTTGCCAGGCAGATGGGCGTATCTTGAGCGCGCATTCGCCCATGTGCCAGGCAAGTCGGAC
>NZ_JBFAOU010000433.1:0-1764 GCF_040675365.1 Catellatospora sp. NPDC049609
CTGAGCATGTGGGCGTGGGTGAGATCGACATCGCGCACGTCGTTGGCGGAGTCGTTGTTGCCGAGCTGGGCGTCGGTCCACTCCCGGCACTCGATGCGGAACTCGTCCCCGGGCCGCACCATGGCGGCCACCGGAATGTCCGGGTGCCACCGGTTGTGTCCGGGTACGGCCTGGTCGCGCATCGACTTGCTCTGGTCGACGCTGAAAACGACTTCTGGCATGGGAACTCACTCCTCTCAGTTGCTGAAGTTGCGTTCCGGATGGAGATCGCTGGTTGGCGGCAGGCGACCCGCGTCCTCACGGATGCCTGGCGACCGGCGTGCCCGGCCGCGAGCTCACCTCGTGCGGGCGCGGGTGGGTCAGCGGCCACAGCCCCACCGCCATGACGACGCCGAACGCCGCCAGCCCGATGGTGATCGCGGTGGGGTTCCGCCAGTACCCCGACATGATCAGGAAGGCGGGGATGGCCGCTGTCACGATGCCCTGGATCGTGGTGACCCAGCCGGTGTACGCCTTCAGGCCCTCCCATTTCAGTCCGAGCAGCAGGAAGAACAGGAACCACAGGAAGGCCCAGTAGAGCCAGATGACCCCGAACGGCCCGTCTGCGAAGATCCGGAAGTTGACGAACGAGTAGCCGAGCGCGGCCGCGGCCACGAACAGCGAGAACCAGCCGACCCCGGTGCTGTCCAGGCCGGCGAGCAGGGTGATCCCGACATAAAGGTAGGTGAACCCGAACAGGTAGATGCCCGAGGCGTTCAGGATCGCGTTGGCGTCCCCGCCCGCCGTGAAGATCAGATAGGTCGGCGTGATGACCTGCATCGCGCCCACGAAGAGGTTGAAGACGGCGGCTGCCTTCGCATCGACCTTCCCCAGGATCATCAAGCCGTTGAGGAAGAGGACAGCACCGACATAGAACAAGCCCACGGCTCCCACGACCGACGCACCTCCCGCGAAGTGGTCAACGGGTGCTGGCGGCGGTGTCGAACCGCCGCCTCGATGCCGCAAGCCGCGCCGCCTGCGGCGCCCTTTCGACGTACCCGAACTGGTCTGTTCTAACCCATCACGGCCGGGGGAGCCGCGCGAGCGCCGGGTGCGGTGCCGGCTCGGGCCGGCCGCCGGTCTTCGGCGGTATCCGCGAGACGACGGCCGGCTCGTCGCGGCTCTGCTCCTCCCGCCCGGCCAGCGCCGTCACCGCCTTCGGCAGCAGCCCGAGCAGCGGCGGCGAGAAGACCCGCCGGGCGTCACCGTGGCACGCCGGGCAGGAGGACCGCGGCGGGGCGGCGCCGACAGCGGTGCGGACGTCGAACCGGCCGCAGTCGGCGCACTCGTACTCGTATGTCGCCATCGCGCACCTCCCGTGACGGCGGTGAGGGGGCTACCTCAATCTTGCACCCGCCGGCGCGGGATCCGGTCACGCGGTGCCGGTCAGCCGTGCGGCGATGAGCGCGGCCGGGCGGTCGGTCATCAGGATCGTGTAGTGGTTCGTGCCGGCGACCAGCTCGGGGCGCAGCATCGGGGCCGCCGCCGACCAGTGGTCCACCACGGCGCTGCGGCAGCAGGCCCGGCTCCTGACCGAACATGCCCCGCGGCGCGTGGAGCAGGGTCGCGGGCATGGTCAGCCCGGCCAGGTCCGCGCCGCACGCGCCGCCGTGGACCAGCAGGTCGCGGCCGTCGGCGTACACCGCCTCGGCGCTGGGGATCGAGGCGAAGGCTCACCGCTGCCGCCGGTGGCGGGGGGGGGGGGGGGGCCGGGGGCGCGCCCCC
>NZ_JBFAOU010000434.1:0-1751 GCF_040675365.1 Catellatospora sp. NPDC049609
CGCTCGACCTCGGTCAACTCCAGCAGCGCGAGCTTCGGCCCACGACCATCACCCATACCGGAACTAACAGGAAACTACGGACTCAGGACACTAGTAGTGCTTTGTTAGGTTGGTGGTCGGCGTTTGCGGCGGGCGGTTCTGATCTTTCGTCGGCAGGTGGGGCAGGCGCCGGTCCAGGTGGCGAGGAGTAGCTGGATCTCGCCGATGACCTTGTAGAGGGTCAGGCCGGCGCAGCCGCTTTTGGGTCTTGGCGCAGCGTGGTGATGAACAGGTGCGCGGCGGTGACGAGGGTGACGTGGCGGTGCCAGCCGGTGAACGACCGGCCCTCGAAGTGGTCCAGGCCGAGGCCGGTCTTGAGTTCGCGGTAGTCGTGTTCGATCCGCCATCGGATCTTGCCCAGCCGGACGAGCGTGGCCGGGTCGGTGTCGTCGGGCAGGTTCGACAGCCAGTACTTGACCGGCGCTGCCTCATCGTCGGGCCACTGGGCGATCAGCCAGGTCAGACCGATGGTGCCGTCGTCGGCCATGGCCAGGCGCGGGCGACGCCCGGCCACCCGGACCCGCAGCAGCACGAACTTCGACGACATCCGGCCTTTGGAACCCTCGCGCCACTCGATGGCTCGCGCCCCGGCGCGGCCGGCGGCCTGGACATGCTCGGCGAGGCTGACCGGCTTGGTGCGGTAGCGCGGCTTGGGACGCGGCCCGAGACCCGAGTACCCGGGCGGGCGTCGGCCGGATGCGCGGTGGCGTCACCTTTGACCTGGACGACGTAGCCGATTTCGCGTTCGGCCAGGGCCTGTCGGAAGTGCGCGTTGTCGCCGTAGCCGCCGTCAGCGGCCACGACCGGTGGGCGCAGGCCCCACGCGGCCAGTTCGTCGAGCATCTCGATCGCCATCTGCCACTTCGGGCGATGACGTTCGGTCTCAGGTATAGCGCAGCGCCGTCGCCTGGCGGTGACCTGGGCCGCGATGTCCGGGTCGGCGGTCGCGGTGTCGTCCCATGCCTGGGGCACGAACAGCCGCCAGTCCAAGGGGCATGATGCGCCGTCGCCGGCCGTGTGCACGCTCACGCCGATCTGGCAGTTGCCCACCTTGCCCAGGGTGCCGGAGTACTGCCGGGACACGCACGGCGACTCGGTGCCGTCCTTGGGGAACCCGGTGTCGTCGATGACCCACGCATCCGGTGCGACGACCTCGACCGCGCGGCGGGCAAGCCGCTGCCGCACCGCCACCGGATCCCACGTCGAGGTCGTCACGAACTGCTGCAACCCCTGATGGTCGACTCCCAGCCGGGCGGCCATCGGCTGCATCGACTTGCGTCGCCCGTCCAGCAGCAGCCCACGCAAGTACAGCTGCCCTTTAGCCCGCCGATCGGAGCGGACCACAGGGGCGAACACGTCCTCGGCGAACGTCTCCAACCGTTGACGCACAACCGAAAGCTCGTGAGGGGTCACCGGGACATGACACTACCGCCAGCCCTCAGCGACCCCTACGACACGCCGACCCAACAAAGCACTATGAGCTTGACCCGGTTCTCCGGATACCGATCCTGAGGTGACACTGTCACCCGGGGAAGGAGTCCGAATGCCCGCACCACACCCGGCCGAGTTCCGTCAGAGGGCAGTCGAGCTGGCCCGGTTGAAGGACCGGCCCGTCTCGCAGTTGGCCAAGGAGCTCGGGTGCCGCTGGTCGCCGCCGGCGTGCTGCTGGTGCCGCAGCCCGCGGCGGCCATCGTCACGTTCACCACGACCGC
>NZ_JBFAOU010000435.1:0-1733 GCF_040675365.1 Catellatospora sp. NPDC049609
GCCGGAGGCATCAGCCTCCGGCCGCCCGGCCTTCTCCCACGGTGAGGTGCGACGCCATCCTCAGACGCTGAGGTACGACGGCATCGCGAACGACGCCAGCGCGCGGCGGTAGGCACGCACGTAGCCCAGGCCCATGCGGGCGGCGCTGAAGTTGCGCACGACGTGGGCGCGGCATTCGCCCGGGTCCAGCTCGGTCACGTCCCGCAGCGCCTGCGGCAGCTCGCCGGGGTCGTCACAGATCAGGCCGGTGACCTGGTGCGCGACCACCTCCGGCACGGCGCCGGCGCGCAGCGCCACGACGGGCGTCCCGCACACCATCGACTCGATCATCACCATGCCGAACGGCTCCTCCCACTGCACCGGGAACAGCAGGCAGCGCGCGTTGGTGAGCAGCTCCCGCTTGCGCCGGGCATCGGCCGGGCCGACCATGCGGTCGTCGGGGCCGAGCAGCGGCTCGACCTGCTCGGTGAAGTAACGGCGCTCGGGCGGTTCGTTGCACTTGCCGGCCAGGACGATGGGCAGGCCGGCCTCGTGCGCGGCGGTGACCGCGGTGTGGGCGCCCTTGTCGGGGCTGAACCGGCCGAGGAAGAGCGCGTAGTCGCCCTTCGCCCGCTGGAACGGCCAGTCGGCCGGGTCGAGGCCGTTGTGGACGGTGTCGATCCAGTTCAGCTCCGGCGCGAGCGTACGCTGCCGGCCGCTGATGGCGATCAGGGGCAGGTCGGCGCCCAGGGCGCGGTAGTAGCCGCGCAGCTCGCTGTCGGCCGGGCCGTGCACGGTCGCGACCGTCGGCACGTCCAGGCGGGCGTACGCGGGAGCGTTGAGGGGGCCGGCGAAGGTGTGGTCGTGCACGACGTCGACGCCGTCCTCGGCGATGAGCCGCTCGACCACCCGCCGCGCCTCGGCGGCGAAGATGATCTCCGGCCCTGGTTCGCCGAGCCGGTGCGGGACGGCATCGGGCCAGACCGCCCGGAAGTCCGCCCGGGTGCCGTTGCGCCCGGCCGCGACCAGGGTGACCCGGTGGCCCTGGGCCACCAGCGCGTTGCTCAGGTCGGCCAGCACGGCCTCGATGCCGCCGTAGCCGGCGGGCGGGATGTCGAAGTATGGCGGTGCGACCATGACGATTCTCAGATGTCTGGCGTCGTCGCCGGACGATGCGTCGGAGCTGCCCGGCAGTCCGGTGCGCGCAGCTGCGCCGCGTTCCACGGTGGTTGTCATGACATCGCCATACCCGCCCTCGGCCGACGCAGTCACGGCGAGCGGGCACCGGTCGGCCAGACCGGCCGCGGCATCGGCCACCCGGGATTGTTTGGCGGCAACGCCCATGGGGCAGATGCGAGGCAGAAGATGCCTTGCTTAAAAGGAGAAGTCATGACTGTCGCCGGAATCATCTCAGCTATCATCGTCGGTCTGATCATCGGTGCGCTCGGCCGGCTGGTCGTGCCCGGCCGTCAGGGTCTGCCGATCTGGCTGACCATCGTGGTCGGCATCGTGGCCGCGCTGATCGGCACCGCGCTCGCGCAGGCCGTGGGTGTCGCCGTGACCGATGGCATCGACTGGATCGAGCTGGTGTTCCAGATCGGCCTCGCCGCGCTGGGCGTCGCGCTGCTCGCCGGTGTCCGGGGCCGCAGCACGGTCTGACCCCTTGGCGTGTGGGCCGGGCCGGGACGACATGTCGTCCCGGTTGGGGTCGAGGCCGAGCACTCTGCGCGGGTAGTCGTACACCACGGGGGCCA
>NZ_JBFAOU010000436.1:0-1722 GCF_040675365.1 Catellatospora sp. NPDC049609
GGTTCTGGACCCTAGACAAGTCCTATCGTTCCAGATGAGAGGCACTTTCGCTTTCAAGATCTACTATGCAGCCCGACGCTCGTGAAAGAGCGAGGTTAGAGGGGCTTACACCGTTTGCCACACAGTCCCGAGCACCTAGCTCGAGGATCAGGCTGCGCAGCTGGTGCTGCGCCTGGACGCGAGCTTTGAGAGCGCCGCGGCGGGCGACCATCAGCACGCGCAACTGGCCAGCGACACCAGTGCGGGTCTTGGCCAGTGCTGTGGAGTCGCCGGCCATGACCGACCGTGTGGCGGCTTCGGCGTCGACGGGCCCCGGCCCAGGCACGGCAAAGGGCCGGACATCGACACCCGCGGTCCGATATCCGGCCCTGAAGAAGGCAACCGTCAAGCCCCTGAACTGCGGAAACGCACTAAACGGAAAGCTTAGGCTGAAGGGGCCCTTTGCAACTTGCGCAACAGGTAGAGCGAACCTTATGCGAGCCCGCTCTACCTGCCACAGTCCCGCTACTCGAACGTTACAAGTCGCGTGCGGGGAATTTTTAGCTGGAGGTTTGCCACATAGAGACCGGTGTTGTTGAGCGACCAGAGGTTGCCCGTCGAGGGGTCGAAGCCGTACTTAGTAGGGAGAGCGGAAGTTTCGCCACTGACCAGCGTGTATTGGAGATGTTTGGCGTCCGGGCCCGCCATTTGCGTCAGATGATCGTTGACTATCCTCTGCACCTCGCGAGGCGACTTGCCTTGCATCGATTCCGCGAACTCTTGCAACTTGTTTTTGTTGCTTCCGGGCCGTGTCATGCCGTAATGGAATGCGTACCTCTCCGCCACTAAGGCGCGATCGATCGCTTTGGCACCTTGCTTCGACTCCGTGCCGGGCCGGCTGCTCTTAGTAGCACCCGTACTCCCTTCGCTCTCTGAAGAAGATCGGGATTTTCCGCCGCCGGGTCGTCCGGCGCCGGGTCCGCGTCCGCCTCCTGTGGGTGGTGTGGATTTGATGCCGTACTTGCCGCCGGCGCCGTTGCCGCCGAGTGCCACGTCGATGATAGGGCCGAGTACGTTGTTGCCTCGGGTGTCGCTTGCGGACTGGCCCCGGAGCCAGGCCTCACCAATGGTGGTGTCGCCGATCCCGTCCCCGTCGAAGTCGACCGGCGTCATGACGAAGTCGCCGAACGACCCCCACGCGTCGGCAAAGAAGTTGCCGATGTCGAATGGCGCTTCGCCGTAGATGTAGGTGTTTCCGTTGGCCTCTTCCCAAACGTCGCTGGGTGCGTCCATGCAGTTGTCGGTGGTGCATTCGTAGATGGAGTCGCTGCTGCCGTCTTCGAATCTGCATTCGGCGGGGTCGGCTTCGCAGGTGTCGAGGCCGTTGGGGTCGATCATGCCGATGGGGTTGTTGGCGGTGTAGGTGTAGAGGTTGGCGGTGGTGGGGTTGGTGTAGTCGAGGTCGGGTGTGGTCAGGAACAGCGGGTCTGCCGATGTCCACTGCAGGGCTAGCGGGTCGTAGCTGCGGAAGCCGTAGTCGTGCAGGTCGGAGACGGGGTCGTGGTCTTTGCCGTTGAACTCCTGCGGGTATTTGTCGGTGTCGGGTTGGCCGTCGCCGTCGCTGTCGGCGGTGTAAGCGGCCAGGACTTCACCGAAGGCGCCGTAGCGGGTGACGCGGCGGGTGGCGGCGTCTTGTGCGGCCAGGGCGAGGACGTGGTGTCCTTGCACGGTGGTGGTGTAGTG
>NZ_JBFAOU010000437.1:0-1711 GCF_040675365.1 Catellatospora sp. NPDC049609
CGCCGCCGCGCGCCGGTCCCGGTGCTGGCCGTCACCGGCCTGTGCGCGGTGGGCTACCAGGCGCTCGGCCTCGACGTGCCGGCCGTCGCGTTCCTGATCGTGGGCGGCGCCGCCTTGCTGCGTTCAGAGGTTCTGCTTGTCGTCGCCGTCGATGGCCTTGGTGTCCCGCAGCTGCAGGTAGGGCTCCTGGTCGGCCGGGTGGCCGGCGGCGATGGCGCGCTGGCGTTCCAGCTCGGCGTCGAGCTCGGCGCCCAGCAGCAGCGCCAGGTTGGACAGCCACAGCCAGATCAGGAACACGATGACGCCGCCGAGGCTGCCGTAGGTCTGCGCGTACGAACCGAAGTGGGCGGCGTAGAAGCCGAATCCGGCGGACGCGGCGAGCCACAGCACCACCGCGAGGATGCAGCCTGGGGTGATCCAGCGGAAGCCGCCCTGGCGGGCGTTGGGCGAGGCCCAGTACAGCAGGCCGAACAGCAGCCCGACGAGCACCACCAGCACCGGCCACTTGAGGATCTGCCAGGTCGTCACGGCCGGTCCCGGGATGTCCAGGGCCGACCCGACGGCTTCGGCCAGCCGGCCGCTGAGCACCACGATCAGCACGCTGACGACCAGGACGACACCGGTGACCAGGGTGACGGCGAGCCGGACGGGCAGCCGCTTCCACAACGGCCGTCCCTCCGGGACGTCGTAGATGGCGTTGGACGCCTGCATGAACCCGTCGATGTAGCCCGACGCCGACCACATCGCCACCGCCAGACCGATGATCGCGGCGACTCCCGCCTTGGCGTCGTTGGCCTGCACGTTCTCCAGCGCGGCGGTGAAGATCTCCCGGACGGGGCCGGGCATGATCGGGGTGACCTCGACGAGCACGTCGTCGATGAGGTGGTCGTCGATCAGCCCGACGACCGCGACGAGCACCAGGATGCCCGGGAACAGCGACAGGACGCCGAAGTAGGTCAACGCCGCCGCCCATACCTGCAGGCTGTCGGTGTCGGCTTCCTTGGCGGTGCGGCGCAGCACGGCCCACCAGGACCGCAGGCTGAACTGTGCCGGGCTGCGCGGGCCCGCGTGCGGTGGCGGGGGTGGTGCCGGGGACTTATCGGGGTGGTCGGCCATGGCCGCTACATACCGCGGCGCGGGGCGGTCTAACCGGCGCGCCGCGGGCCGCCACCGGGTGGTTAACCGCGCCGCATCCGGGTATCCGTTCGCCACTACAGCTTGCGGAGGGACCAGGGTCATGCCAGCGAAGGACAAGGAATTCCAGACCGCGGTCGATCAGGCCGCGCAGACCGCCAAGGACGCCGGGGCGGCGATCGCGTCACGGGCCGACGACGTGAAGCAGACGCTGACCGCCGCCGGGCGCGACATCGCCGACAAGGCCGCGACGGTCGGTGGCCAGGCCGGCGAGGCGGCCCTGGCGGCCAGGGACAAGACCATCGAGGCGGCGGGCGTCGTCACGGAGCGGGCCGGCGAGCTGGCCCACAACGTGGCCGATCAGCTGCCCCGGGACGCACAGGAGTGGGAGGCGCTGGGCCGGGACCTGCGGGACCGGATCCGCGCCAACCCGACGCCGTGGGTGATCGGCGCCGGTGCCGTCCTCGTGGCCTGGCTGATCGGACGCCGCTCGGCCCGCTAGACCGGCACGCGGCGAGGTGGACCGCGTCGCGTACCTTCTCGGCCTCGGACGCGGCGACCAGCTTCGTGGCGGCGG
>NZ_JBFAOU010000438.1:0-1702 GCF_040675365.1 Catellatospora sp. NPDC049609
TGAAGCAGCAGTACGGGTCGCGTGAGTACGACAGGACCATGTGAAACGAGTACACCTTCGCGATGCCGACATGGGCCAGGATCGCGCCCTCGTCACCCCAGTCCACCTGGGCCTGCGCGCCGGGCACGACCTCGAAGCGTCGGTGCAGTCCGGCCAGTTCGCCGGGGCCGATGCCCAGCTCCGCCGCGATACGCGGACGGGCTTCCTGCAGATAGATCTTCACCCGCTGGTAGTTGCCGGTGAACCCGTATTGCTCGACTAGACGCTCATGGATCACGGTGCCCTTGAGCAGCAGCTCTGCCCGCAGCCATGCGTCGATCACGTGTGTGAAGGCGGTCAGCGTGCTGCCTCGACGAGCCGGTCGCGGCGCCGGCGCAGGCGGCACGGCGCCGTCCTCGGACAGGTACTTCCTCACCGTCCGCCAGTTCAGGCCGGTCTCGCGCGCGATCTCCGACAGCGTCGCGCCCGACTCTCGCAGCGCCCGGAACCGGCGAAGCTCCATCCACCGCTGCGCGTCCAGAGCCACCGCTGACCAGCCCTTCGCCGATCCCAAGCCGACCAGCGAAGTACGAGCAACCGGCACCTAACCCGGCAAGACGGATATGCCATACCCCTGCACGTTCACTCGTACGCGCCTCTGCACTGCAACGTGTACGCCGACAACGGTGTGCGGGAGATAGGCCGCAGCATCGGACGCGATGCGGGGACGATCTCGCGTGAGTTGCGACGTAACGCGGCGACACGGGGCGGCAAGCAGGAGTACCGGGCCACGGTGGCGCAGTGGAAGGCGCAGCAAGCGGCCAAGCGCCCGAAGAAAGCCAAGCTGGTGTCGAATCTTCGGCTGCTCGAGTATGTGCAGGAGCGCCTGAGCGGCAGCATCCGCAGGCCCGATGGCACGGTTGTCGCCGGGCCCAAGACGCCTGTGTGGAAAGGGCTGAACAAGCCGCACCGGCAGGACAGGCGGTGGGCGACAGCCTGGAGCCCGGAGCAGATCGCCCATCGGCTGAGGATCGACTTCGCCGATGATGAGTCCATGCGCATCAGCCACGAGGCGATCTACCAGGCCCTGTTCATTGAGGGCCGCGGCGCGCTCAAGCGGGAGCTGGTCGCCTGCCTGCGCACTGGACGTGCATTGCGTGAGCCGCGCGCGAGGTCCCGGAACAAGCCACAGGGCCACGTCACCGCGGACGTGGTCATCCGCGAGCGGCCGGCCGAAGCCGACGACCGCGCCGTTCTGGGCACAGGGAGGGAGACCTGATCATCGGCACCGGTAGGTCGGCGATCGGCACGGTCGTGGAGCGCGCCAGCCGATCCACCTTGCTGGTGCACCTGCCACGGCTGGACGGGTGGGGTGAGACGCCGCCGGTGAAGAACGGCCCCGCGCTGGGTGGTTACGGCGCGATCGCGATGAACGCCGCCCTGGCGGTGTCGATGACCCAGCTGCCCGAGCAGCTGCGCAAGACTCTCACCTGGGACCGCGGCAAGGAGCTGTCGGCCCACGCGCAGTTCACGCTCGAGACCGGAACGAAGGTGTTCTTCGCCAACCCGCACTCCCCCTGGCAGCGGCCCACGAACGAGAACACGAACGGACTGCTACGTCAGTACTTCCGACTTGTATTGGGATAGCGGTGTTCGTGATCGGGTTGGCCGCCCGTAACGTGCCGCAGGACGCCGGGCAGGCTGACTCGAGTACTTCCTGCCG
>NZ_JBFAOU010000439.1:0-1679 GCF_040675365.1 Catellatospora sp. NPDC049609
GAAGACACGACGAGCCCATCGACGCGGCATCCAAAAAGGATCTGCGATCGGACCAGCAACCGCCACCGTCAGCTATTGCGCACAAGATCGTAAGATGCCGACCATATCGACGGCTTCGACTACGACATCGGCGCCGTCCTGATCAAGCAAGCCACCGCTGAAGGCGAACCCGACCTCATGACGACGCTGCAGACTTGGCAACTGGGCCCCGATCTGTTCCTCTAACCCCTGGCAAATCGACGATCCGAGGTAGGCCAGGCCAGAAGACTCATCCACAGGTCTTGACTATTCCTCCGGCCGGCCGTTGAGGGTGATCTGCTTCCCACCGTCGGGGCGGACCAGGATGCCGAGCGCCTTGAGATTGAATTCCCGGTAGCGCGATCGGCTTGCCCGACTCGGCCAGCGCTGGGGGCCAGGTCGTGGCACACGCGTTCACGCACGCCGAGTAGATCGCCTTGCCATCCTTGCCGACTCGTCCTTGTTGAAGGCGTAAAGAACGAAACCCCGGTGGTCGACGACGGCCTTGCCTTTCGGGGTGTTCATCACGCCGACCATGCCGGCCGGTGGCGCCACGGGCGATTGCTGGCCGATCGGCACGAGCTTCTCCGGCTTCGCCTTCGCCGGCCCTTCTTCTTTCGTCAAGGCAAGACTTCCGAGCGCGAGCAGCCCGCAGCACGCCACGACCCACCTAATTCGCAGCCTGACAGGTCTCATAACACTGGTCGACTTTCCGAAGTCGCCTAGACAATTCATCACGACAACCAATATCGGATCACTTCATTGCAGCTGACCGTGAGGGATTGACAGAAGATGTCTTCGCCATCATCGAAGAGTGGCGTTGGGGATAGCGCTGATGGGCAAGCGACCGCGAGAGAGCAGTTTAGGCGAATTGTCGGGTGGCTGGAGTTCGCTGCCACCCCGACCTCAATACCTACTCCGCTCGATCCCTGCTGAGGGGAAGCCATCGGAAGTTCCCTGGAGTGATAACCCTGGCACCGTTTTTGGCAACTTCGAACATTGCACCAGTATTATAGTCAACCCATCCCGAGGTCTACCCCATTTAATGTGCCTTGCTGCACCGGCCTGCCCCCGCAACGCTCTTGCGTGTGCTCATGAATAATCGCCCTCCGCTTAGCCGACGCGCATCCGTGACCCTGAACAACCACACCAGCCAAACGATCACGACAAGATTTAATTACGCATCAATAGTTTGTCCATTCGCCTAATAGGGATAGCATGAATCGCTTCAACGAACTCCGTCGGCGGTCGATAGCCATGCTGCACCACGTAATGCTGGAGTAGGTATGGCGCCGCATAGACCTTGCCATGCCCCAGCACCCTGAATTCTGTGCTGGCCTTGCGGAACTCGTTGATAAATTCATCCTGCCGACCACCAATAATGCAGAATCCGCATTCATGGGATCCGCGGCTTCGCCGCACCTGATAGTTATTCATCCAATACTCCAGGTCGTTCACGTACCCCAGATTCGCATCGGTCGCGGGCACATCGACTCCTGGTTCCAACCAGCCGATATTGACAATGGGCAGGCCCGGCCACGGTTCCTCACGCAGAAACGATGGAGAGTAGGGCGGAGATCCCCAGTAAACGTAGGGTGTCAGACCACCACCGTGAACGGCTCCGGTCCGGCCGCGGTCAGCAGGGTCACGGCCGCGCCCGG
>NZ_JBFAOU010000440.1:0-1669 GCF_040675365.1 Catellatospora sp. NPDC049609
CGATCTCGCGGGTGGACTCGGCGGCGGCGGGCAGCCACGAGCTGACGTCGTTGGTCTCCACGCGCGCTCGACCTGGCCGCCGCCGAGTTCCCCGCCGACCCGCGCGGCGGGACAGGGCCCCGACCCCTGAACTCATTGCACGGCGGGCGCGGGGGCGGGTGGGTCCCCGTACGGCACCGCCAGCTGCGCCACCGTCGCCACCGGCGCGAAGGCCAGCGCGAACAGCAGGTCGGCCTGCCACTGCGTGACGTGGCCGGCCGTCATCACCAGCAGCGTCGTGAAGAACGTCGCCGCCCACAGCACATCGGCCAGCGCATCCGCAAAGCGCAGCCAGCGGGGCGCGAAGTCCCGCCAGCCGGGGGTGAACATCATCGCGTCGCGCCGCTTCAGCCGCTGCGACCAGCTGTAGACCCCGGCGACCACGGCGATGGCGAGCCACGCGAACACGATGAAGCCCGCCTTGAGCCGCTGCGGCTCGCCCTCGCCGAGCACCGCGACCATTCCCATCCCGAGCAGGTGCATGACCGCGACTGCCAGCGCGATCTCCAGCGGCACCGACCACCAGCCCAGCCGGGCGCGCAGCCGCCTCAGCACGGCGCCGTCCCGCGGCACTTCCCATTCCCGACGATCATGGTGGGCAGTGTAGGAAGCGCCCACGGGCACGGGTTCCCCCGTTCAGGCAGGATCCTCGCGGGTCAGCTCCCAGCAGGCGACGGCGGTCGCGGCGGCCACGTTCAGGGAGTCGACACCGCGCCGCATGGGCAGCCGCACGCGCAGGTCGCTGGCGTCCAGCGCGTGCCGGGACAGGCCCGGCCCCTCCGCGCCGAGCAGCAGCGCCGGGCGCAGCCGCTGGGCCTCGGTCAGGTGCTGCATCGGCACCGCGTCGGTCGCCGGGGTCATCGCGAGGATCGTGTACCCGGCGTCGCGCACCTCCGACAGCGCCTGCGGCCACGGGTCGAGTTTGGCGTACGGCACCGCGAACACCTCACCCATGCTCACCCGCACGCTGCGCCGGTAGAGCGGGTCCGCGCAGGTCGGCGACAGCAGCACGGCATCGATGCCGAGCGCAGCCACACCCCTGAAGATCGCGCCGATGTTCGTGTGGTTGTTGATGTCCTCCAGGATGACCACCCGCCGCGCGGCGGCCAGGATCTCCGAGGCCGGGGGCACCGGCTGGCGGTGGAAGCTGGCCAGCACGCCCCGGTGCACGTGGAACCCGGTGACCTGCTCCAGCACGTCCGGCTCGGCGCCGTAGACGGGCGCGCCGTCCAGGTCGGCGACCTGCCCCGCGCGCTTGGCCTCGACCAGGAACGAGCGCGGCCGGTAGCCGGCCCGCAGCGCGCGCCGCAGCACCAGCTCGCCCTCGGCGATGAACAGCCCGTGCGGCGGCTCCCAGCGCGTACGCAGCTCGACGTCGGTCAGCGCCCGGTAGTCCGCGATGCGCTCGTCGCCGGGATCCGTGATCAGCTCCACGCCCCGATTCTGCCGGACCGCCCCCGTCGGGATCCCACACCCGCTTTTCTATAGACGTTGGCCTATCTGGATGACTTTTTGATGATCGAAGTCATCCAGATATCCTGCTCGCCAAGTGCCGGCCGGAGCCGGCCACCGGCGCCGGTGCCCGCGGCAGCCTGAGCGGCAGGGTGATCCCGCGCCCTGCCGGTCGGTC
>NZ_JBFAOU010000441.1:0-1661 GCF_040675365.1 Catellatospora sp. NPDC049609
GGAACTGGTCAGTGTGGACTCCACGGTCGTGCGGGGGCATCAGGAGTCGTCGGGTCTGGCGGTGGCCGGTGAGACCCTCGACGCCCTCGAACAGGCGCTGACCGAGGAAAAAGGGGTCTACTGACCTTCTCGTGGGTCGGGTTTCATGATCGTCCGGGAAGTGGTGGGCAGAGGCCGCCGCGGCGGAGGTTGGCCATGGTGATCAGCGCCTGAGCGCTGTGGTAGCCGTAGGCCTGGCGGGTCAGTACGCGTAGGTGGACGTTGTTGGCCTCGATCCGGGCGTTGGACAGGCCGCTGTCGAGCATGTTGTGGATGGCGGGCAGGTGACGGCGGATCGTCTTGGCCAGCTTGACGAACGGCGCGAGCTTGGACCGACCGGCCCAGCGCAGCCACGCCTTGAGCAGGAGCCTGCCGTCGGCACCCTTGACCGCGATGACCTGCCGGAACTGCTCCTTGAGCAGATAGGCCCGATACAGCGGCCGGTTGGTCTGCTGGATCGAGGCCAGGGTGGCTTTCTGCTTGTCGGACAGGCCCGGCGGGTTCTTCCACAGCGCCCACCGCGCGCCCTTGAGCGCCGTGGACACCTCGGTGCGCCCGCCCTTGCCGCCGCGGGCGGTGTTCCACACCGCCCGCGGACCTTGTCGAGGGCGTCGGTGACCCACGCGACCAGGTGATACGGGTCGAGGCAGCGCACCGCCTGTTGCGCGACGTTCGTGGTGAGCGTGTAGGCGTCGTTACTGGTGAGCATGTAGCGGCGTGGTGAAGCCCTGTCCGCCGGAGGCGGGCAGGGCTTGGTGTTCATGGTGTCGTGGTGGTGTTCATTCTGTCGTGACTTCGGCGACGGCGGCGCGGGCCGCGGACTCGTCGACGATGTTCTTGTCGGCGGCGAAGGCGGCGACGAGGGCTTGGATGGCGAGGTTGTTGACGGCGCGGGGTAGGCCGCGGCTGGTCTGGTGGATGAGTGCGACGGCGTCGTCGGAGAACAGGGTGTCGGAGCGGCCGGCCAGGGCCAGGTGGTGTTTGACGTAGCCGGCGGTGTCGGCGGCGGCCATGGGGTTGAGGGTGTAGCGCAGGGCGATGCGCTGGTCGAGGGCGGCCAGGACGCCGAGTTTGATCCGGCGGCGCAGGGTGGGTTGTCCGACCAGTAGGCAGGCGAACGGGGATCGGGAGTCCATGTCCTGGTTGGTGAGCATCCGGATGCCTTCCAACTGGGGGTGGTCGAGTAGGTGTGCTTCGTCGATGACCAGGACGGGGGTCCGGCCGCGTTCGGCTTGTTCGGTCGCGAGGGCGTCGGCGGTCTGCGGGATGAGGGTGGCCATGTGTGGTCGGGGGACGCCGCCGAGGGTGGTGACGATGGCGTGGTGGATGCCGCGGGCGCCGATGGTGGGGTTGCCGAGGTAGATGATGGTGTGGCGGGTGGGGTCCAGGCCGGTGAGTGCGGCGCGGACGGCGACGGTTTTGCCGGCGCCGACTTCGCCGGTGATCACGCCGAGGGCGCGTTCGGTGACGCACCAGGTGATGCGGGCGATGGCTTCGGCGTGGGCGGTGTGGCGGTGCAGCGCGCCGGGGGCCAGGCCGCGGCCGAAGGGCATCTTCGACAGGCCGTAGTGGGCTTGCAGCCGTTCGATGGTCACGGTTTCTCCTGGTCGCGCAGGGCGGCG
>NZ_JBFAOU010000442.1:0-1660 GCF_040675365.1 Catellatospora sp. NPDC049609
GCATTTCTGTATGAATATGAAATCTAATTCGTCATCCAGATAGGCCAACGTCGATGAAAAGCAGCCCGCGCCGCGCTCACCGAAGGGGAGCCCATGCCCACCCAGACCGAGGCACCGACCGCTGCGACCACTCAGGAGCTGCGGTTTCCCCCCGACTTCTGGTGGGGTGCGGCGACCGCCGCGTACCAGATCGAGGGCGCCGTGGCAGAGGACGGCCGCACCGCGTCCATCTGGGACACCTTCTGCGCCGAGCCCGGCCGGGTCGTCGACGGGCACACCGGCGCGGTCGCCGCCGACCACTACCACCGCTACCGCGAGGACGTCGCGCTGATGCGCGAAATCGGCCTGTCGGCGTACCGGTTCTCGGTGTCCTGGCCGCGGGTGCAGCCCGGCGGCCGCTCCGGGGAGAACCCGGCGGGCATCGCCTTCTACGACCGGCTCGTCGACGAGCTGCTCGGCGCCGGCATCAAGCCCGCCGCCACGCTCTACCACTGGGACCTGCCGCAGGAGCTGGAGGACCGCGGCGGGTGGACCGCCCGTGACACCGCGCTGCGCTTCGCCGACTACGCCGCCGTGGTGGCCGCCCGGCTCGGCGACCGGGTCAAGCTGTGGTGCACCCTCAACGAGCCGTGGTGCACCGCGTTCCTCGGGTACGGCCTCGGCGTGCACGCCCCCGGCCGGACCAGCCCGAGCGACGGCCTGCTCGCCACGCACCACCTGCTGCTCGGGCACGGGCTCGCCGCGCAGGCGCTGCGCGCCGCCGTGCCCGCCGCGCAGGTGTCGATCGCGCTCAACCAGGGCGCGGTGCGCCCGCTGACGGACTCCCCCGCCGACCGCGACGCCGCCCGGCGCATCGACGGCCTGCTCAACCGCATCTTCCTCGACCCGATCATGACCGGGGCCTACCCGGCCGACGTCATGGCCGACACGGCCTCGGTCACCGACTGGTCCTTCGTGCGCGACGGCGACCTGGGCGTCATCGCCGCGCCGATCGACGCGCTGGGCGTCAACTACTACGCCCCCGACCTGGTCAGCGCCGCCGCCACGCCGGTCGAGGAGCCCTCGCCGTACCCGGCGAGCCAGGGTGTGGCGTTCCACCAGACGCCCGGCCCGCGCACCGAGATGGGCTGGACCGTGGACCCGAGCGGGCTGCGCGAGGTGCTGCTGCGGCTGCACGCCGACCACCCGCGGCTGCCGCTCTACGTCACCGAGAACGGCGCCGCCTACCCCGACCCGGTCGACGCCGACGGCCGGGTGCGCGACGCCGACCGCATCGCGTACCTGCGCGACCACATGGCCGCCGCGCACGAGGCGCTGCGCGCCGGGGCCGACCTGCGGGGGTACTTCGTCTGGTCGCTGCTGGACAACTTCGAGTGGGCGCTGGGCTACGGCAAGCGGTTCGGGCTGGTCCGGGTCGACTACGACACCCAGCAGCGCACCCTCAAGGACAGCGCACTGTGGTACCGCGACGTGATCAGCACCGGGGGTGTCGCGGTCTGACACCGCGCGGGCAGGGCCGCCCGGTGTCCCGGAGGCGGCGGGGTCGGCGCAGTCGCGCGGGCCGACTCGGTGCCCAACCTGGAGATCGAGACCGGCGAGATCGTCGGCGCGGGCCACGCCTCGGCGACCGGCCGCTTCGACGACGACGCCCGGCTCGCCC
>NZ_JBFAOU010000443.1:0-1659 GCF_040675365.1 Catellatospora sp. NPDC049609
GGCCCCAACGCGTTCCACGACCGCGCGCACGCCACCGGGCCGGTCTCCTGCACCGCGTCCGTCCGCATCGGCCGCTACCGCCCGCGCCCGGCGGACGAGGGTGGTGGCCAGGCCGGTCATCCCGGTCGGACCTTCGGCGTGGGAGAAGATGTGGCAGTGCAGCAGCCAGGTCCCCGCGACCTTGGGCTGGGCGACGATGTCGTAGGTCTGGCCGACCGCCACGGTGAGCGTGTCGACGGTGTAGGGCGTGGTCAGCTTGTTGCCGTCCTGAGCGACCACCTGGAACGTCATGCCGTGCAGATGCATCGGGTGCAGCATCTCCGGCCCGGTGCCGACGAGCCTGATGTGGACGCGCTGGTTCACCTTGGCGGTGAGCGGCACGGTTGCGGGGTAGGACTTGCCGTTGAGGGTGAACCCGTTGGCGCCGTCACCGATCTGCAGCGTGTAGTGCTTGTCCGCGGCGATGTCGCCGAGCGTCGGCGTGACGAGCAGGGCCCCGTACAGGCCCTTGCCGACCTGGGTGCCGCCCATGTGGGTGTGGTACCAGTGGGTGCCGGTGCTGGTCGCCGTCCACTGGTAGGTGTAGACGTCGCCCGGCATGATCGGCGGCTGGGTGAGGTGCGGCACGCCGTCCTGGTTGTTGGGCAGCTGCATCCCGTGCCAGTGCACTCCGGTGTGCTCGGGCAGCTGGTTCTGGACGACGACGCGTACCTTGTCCCCTTCGTTGACCTTGATCGTGGGGCCGGGCACGATGCCGTTGAAGGCGTATGCCGGTCTGACGTCGCCCGGCTTGATCTCCCACGACACCGGGGCCATGCACAGCAGGAAGACCTTCGTGCCGTCGGCCGCAGTGGTGAACGTCGCGAGCCTGGTGCCGTCGTTCTGTGCGGCTCCGACGGTCGGATTCGCGCAGGGCAGCGGCCCGCTCGGCGACGCCGACGCCGACGGCGCGCCGCTCACCGACGGCGACGGCAGCGGCGGTGACGGAGACGGAGATGCGGACGGTGGTGGTGACGCCGACGGCGACGCTGACGGCGACACGGCCGTGCTCCGGGTGGGGCTCGGGCTCGTCGGGGTGGTCGTGACGATGATGGTGCCGGTCATGAACGGGTGCAGCGTGCAGTGGTAGGCGAACGTGCCGGCGCTGGTGAAGGTGAAGCTGAAACTCTGGCCGGGGGCCAGGTTGCCCGAGCTGAAGGCCCCGGCGTCGGCGCCTACCGTGTGGCTGGTGCCGTCGGTCTCCTGGTTGACCCAGGTGACCGTGTCGCCGACCGTCACGGTGAGGGTCGCCGGGCTGAAGGCGAAGTTCTGCACCGTGACGGTGTGGTTGGCGGCGTAGGCGCTGTTGGAGGCCACCACCACCAGGCTCCCGACGATGACGGCGAACGCCGTCGCGACGGCCAGTACGGCGCGGCGGGTGCGCGGCTGTGCGCGATCCAGCGCGGTGCGTAGGCGGCTGGGCAGCCACCGGTCGAGGGGGTTCGGATCAGACATGGGTGAACTCCACGGGTGCGGTCATCGAGGTGAGCCGATCCGGCGTTTTCGTGCCGGGTGTAGCCTGGGCTGGGGCGAGAGCTCCGGATCGGGGGAGGGACCGCGTGCGATGCGGTCCCTCCCCCGCCGGGGTGGCCGGCCGGCGAACGGCGGGGGCCATCAGCA
>NZ_JBFAOU010000444.1:0-1653 GCF_040675365.1 Catellatospora sp. NPDC049609
ATTGGTGAGGGTTGGGGTGGTCAGGGCCGGGCGGGTGGCTGGCCGAAGCCTGTCCAGCCGCGGGTGCCGGGCTGCAGGCTGTGGTTCTCGGTGGCGCGGCTGGGCGCCGTGGTGCCGTCGCCGAGGGCCTGGTGGTCGAGGATCGAGCGTAGGTCGGCGTCGGCGAACCGGCCGGCCATAGCCGCGGTCCCCAGGGCCCGGTCGACCGCGGCGACACCGCGCAGCTTGGCCATGGCCACGGCCTCGGCCATCTTCGACGCGATCCCGCGTACTCCTTCGGCGGCGGCCTCTTCCAGCCATGACGCGGCGCCGGGGCCGATGGCCAGGAACGCCTCCTCGGCCGCGTTCTGCGGGCGTGGGGTGCGCTGGCCGCGGGCTGAGGGCGGGTAGTGGGCGTCGACGATGACGGGGTTGCCCGGGGTCGAGCGGCGGTGGCGGGTGATCTCGGCCGCGACGCCGTCGACGATGCCGGTGACGACGAGTTCGTCGCCGTGCCAGCGCACGAACACCTGCCGGCCGGCGTGCTGGTGCGGCACCGAGTAGCGCACCTGGTCGACGCGGATGGTGGAGTCCTTGTCGTGGACCTGCCGGGTGGTGCCGAACGCCGCGGTGAAGGGCTGCTCGGGCACCCGGTGCAGCCGGAACCGTTCCTCGTCGAGCATCTCCACCGGGCGGCGGCGGGTCTCGCGGTGCACCCGGGTGTTGACCTCGGCCATGAACTCGTCGCAGGCCTGTTCGATCTGCGTGAACGTCTCGTAGGCGCCGCGCAGGTTGGTCAGGGTGGGAACCAGGTCCCGCTTGGCGATCTTCACCGCGTTCTCGGCGCCGCCCTTGGACGCCGGGTCGGCCGGCACGCAGGTGCGGATCACCGTGCCGTAGAACCTGCCGATCGGCACGATGTCGGGGTTGCGGACCGGGATCGTGGCGATATGGCCGGTGGTCACGGTCTTCTCGTTGTCGGTCAGGCAGTAGGTCGGCACCCCGCCGAACGCCCGGAACGTCGCGTCCAGGCACGCTGCGACCGTGGGAATGGTGCGGTCCAGGACCGGGATCACGACCCGGAACCGTGACCAGGCCAGCCAGCAGCACCACAGCGACGTGCGCCGACCGTCCAGCCGTGGGCCTTCGCCCCAGTCCCACTGCATCCACAGTCCTGGCTCGGTCACCCAGGGCCGGTGCACCCGCCGGTGCCCGGCCCGGAACGCCTGCCTCGCCGCGGCCACCGCCCGCCGCGTGGTCCGGTCGGTGCCGTCATAGCCCATCGCGACCAGCTTCTTGTGGACCTGGTCGGCGCCGATCTTGCCGAACGACGCCTCGACCAGTTCCTCGACCTTGGGCAGGAACGCGTCGATCATCTTCGGGCGGGGCTGGCGGGTCGCGGGATCGACGCCGGTCCCGCGAAGCTGCACATACCGCCGAACGGTGTGGTGGTCGCAGCCGGCCAATTCAGCCGCTTTGCGGTAACTGCCCGTCAGGTCGTAAGCAGCCAAAATTTCCATGATCTCCTCATTCGATTTCACGGGCGCACACTCTGCCAAGAGCGGCAGCCCGGACCAGATGGGGAGGTCAGATGTCCATCAGCGGGGAGCGTTCATGTCCACCAGCGGGGACGCTTCATGACCGCCGTTGGGGACTTTGCCACGTCCGCCGACA
>NZ_JBFAOU010000445.1:0-1653 GCF_040675365.1 Catellatospora sp. NPDC049609
GCCGACACCCCGACAACCTCACCAGCGCCGACGCCGAAAAGCTGACCGCCCTACTGGCCCGCTGCCCCGAACTGGCCACCGCCAACCAACTGGTCCGCTCGTTCGCCGCGATGCTGACCCACCGCACCGGCCACCAACTCACCGACTGGATCGCCAACGCGATCGACTCCGGCCTGGCTGGCATCAGCCACTTCGCCCAAGGCCTCATCGCCGACCTCGGCGCGGTCACCGCAGGACTGACACTGCCCTGGAACTCCGGCCCCGTCGAAGGCGCAGTCAACCGCATCAAGATGATCAAGCGACAAATGTACGGCCGTGCGAACCTCGACCTCCTGCGAAAGCGAGTCCTACTCGCGCCATGATGGGCCAAGCCCGGTAATGCTCCGATCCACTCTCGGCGTGGTTGACATGGTCAAACGTTGTGGACGTTCGCGGACCGTGCAAGCTTGCGTTGCAGCGACCTGAGGATCTTTATCGTCTCCTCGTCGGAAAGGCCCGTTGTAGTGGACCACTCCACGCCCGATCCGAAGATATCGCTGGCGAAGACGACCTCGGTGGCTATCAGCGCGCACCGCCAGTCCTTGCGGCTGAGCGGGTGCCCGGAACGGATCGACTCGCTCATACGGCGTCCTTCGACATGAAGGTCCTCGACTCCGCGGAAGCCCATGGCCACGGCCAGGGCATCGGTGCAGCGGGCCGGTCCACCCCACTCGGCGAACCCGCGGATGAGCACATGGCGTTCTGCGTCGGTGAGTTCGATCAACACCTTGTCTTCGGCGGTCACGCCATGATCATGCTTGACCGGCTCCGTCTACGTTTTGGCGGGCCACCCCTATGCCGGCCGTGAAGTCCAGGCAAGGCCAATCACGGAAAGCGCGCCAGAACCCCAAACTCACGAGCGAAATTAGCTATGTCCTGGCAGTGCCGCGCAGCCAGAAGATCCCGACCGAGGGCGGTTCAGCCCGAGCCGACGCTCTCATCGCCTTCGCGCCCGAGCAAGCATGGAAGCGTCGCAGCTGCGGCGACGGCGCCAAAGGACCACGCCTATACGACTGGGCCGCAGCAACCCTGCCCGACACCGGAACCGCTGACCACGGCCACACCCGCTGGCTGCTGATCCGCCGATCGACTACCAACCCCGCCGAGCTTGCGTTCTACCCGTGCTACGGACCCGACGACGTCCTTGACGAGGAGCTGATGTGGGTTGCCGGAGCCAGATGGTCCATCGAAGAATGTTTTCAAAGCGCTAAAGGTTAGGTCGGACTCGATGAATACCAGGTCCGAAAATATCCAGGCTGGTATCGCTACATCACTCTCGTCATGCTGGCCCACGCCTTCCTTGCCGTCACAGCGACCCGGCGAAAAAGGGGGCGCAGCGCGGCCAGGGCTCATCCCGCTCACCGTCGCCGAGGTCCGCTGTCTCCTGGCACACCTGACCGCCGCAATCCCCACCGCCGATCAAGTCAATCGATGGTCACGATGGCGTCGCGCACATCAGCACATCGCCAAAACATGCCACTACCAGCGAAGACTACGCTCTAGCAACCTCCAACTGGAGTACTAGCCTCGGTCTTTCACGAGTAGTAGATCTTGTCGCGCATTCGGATACGTGATTACGCCTGTCGGTTCCTGCTGGTGACGGGCATGCTGCTG
>NZ_JBFAOU010000446.1:0-1649 GCF_040675365.1 Catellatospora sp. NPDC049609
CCTGTCCCCGATCGAGTACGAACGACACCAGACCGATCACGCCCTCGCCGCGTGATCACCACACCCGAATCGTCCGGGGAAGCGGGTCAAGCTCAAACTTCATACCCTGGGTCGATGTACGGCGATGACCCTGAGTACGGCTAGAGCGTGTGTCGAAGTCGTTAGGTGTCGATGATCGACTTGGAGTGAGGTCTCTGGTAAAGGGTTCAGCGACCAAGCAGAACCTGAAATACCGGAGACCTCGTGAATCTCCTATGTCAAGTCGTCTGCAGGGTGCGGGTTGTGCTGCGTGGCGTAGGTGGTGGTAGACGATGTCGGCGAGATGCCTGCGGAGGACGCGGAGGGCTTCGGTCTTGGAGTTGCCTTGCTGGATGCGTCGTTCTATGAGGGTTTTCGCTGGCGGATGCATGCGTACCTGGGTGACGGCGATGCGGTGCAGGGCGGTGTTGAGCTGACGGTTGCCGCCGCGGTTGAGGCGGACTCTGGTGCGGTTGCCGGTCCAGACCGGGATTGGGGCGGTGCCTGCGTGCATAGCGAATGCTGCGGATGACCGGAACCGGGTGACTCCGGCGGTTTCGGCGATGATCTTCGCGGCGGTCAAGCCGGCACAGCCGGGTAGCTGGAGCAGTTCCGGTGCCAGTTGCTCGATCCGGTTGGTGATGCGGCGTTCGAGTTCGTTGGCGCGTCGCGTCAACTCGGCGGCGCGGTCGATGAGTTCCAGTGCGATCTCGGTGCGGATGCCGGGTGGCCGTTGAACGACTTGGTCGCGCAGGCGGACCAGCGCGATCAGTCGGCTGGCGACCTGACGGGCCGGATAATCGATGCCCAGGTCATGCAGATGCCAATGCAGGCGGTTGAGGGTTCTGGTCCGCTCGGCGACGAGGCTTTCGCGATGGTCGAGAAGGAGCTTGATGGTCAACGCGTCAGGATCCAGGTGCGCTTCGGGCAGGCGGGGTTCGCGCAAGGCCGCGCGGGCGACGGCCAGGGCGTCGATCGGGTCGGACTTGCCTGGACTGCGCCCGGATGCCCGTGACTGGGCCATCAGCTTCGGCGGTATCAGGACCACCGCCTGACCCGCGGCGATCAACGCCCGCAACAGCGCGCCGGCGACATGCCGGCAGTCCTCGACCGCCCAGCGCGGCGAATCACCGAGCTGGCGCCCCCAGTCCAGCAACCGGATCAGTTCCGGCACCGTGTTGCCGACGGTGATCTGCGCCAGCGATCGACCGTTGTGATCGACCGCGACGGCGGTGTGGCTGTGCTTGTGTGGATCGATCCCGACTACGAGCATGGACGACGTCTCCTTCACCGGATGGCGGATGAAGGTCCGGTCGGCGGACAATCCTCAGTCGGGAGGACGTTGCCTCGTTCTCCTATCAAGTCACGCCAGCCGGACCGACCCCGGTCGTGGTGGACGATTCACGAGAAAGCCAGCTCGAAAGCGGCAGCCACCTTACGAGTCACTCCACGACCAGTGTCGATCTATCACCTGAAGCGGTGACCACGCCAGCCTGACACTGGCCACCCTAGCCTCGCTCTTTCATGAGCGTCGGGCCGCATAGCCGATCATGAAAGCGAAAGTGCCTCCGATCTGGAACGATAGGACTTGTCGAGGGTCCACAACCGTTGTAGGAGAGGCACTTTCCGCG
>NZ_JBFAOU010000447.1:0-1597 GCF_040675365.1 Catellatospora sp. NPDC049609
CCGGGGGCCACCGCCACGCCCCCCCCGTCGCCCCCCCCCCCTGGGGCCCCCCCCCCCGCTCCCCCCCGGGGCCCTGGGCGCGCATCGCGCCCAGGCCCCGGCTACGAGCGCATCGCCGCCGTGACGGGGCAACCCGTCGAGTGGGTCGCCCCGCGCGGCTCGCTCTGATCAGTCCAGGCAGGTGACCGGGACGAGCTGGACAGCGTTGTTGGCGAAGCCGCCCCGGTTCCAGGGCTGGTCCACCGGCTGCACGCCGCCCTCGGCATCGGTGGCACGGGCCGTCAGCAGGTGCCGGCCGGGGACCGCGTCCCAGGCGTACGTGAAGCGCCGCCAGGCCCACCGGTGCCCGCCGTCGGCCGCCAGCTCCGCGGGCGTCCAGGTCTCACCGCCGTCGAGGCTGACCTCGACCGACTCCACCGGTGCCCGGCCCGACCAGGCCCGCCCTTCGAGCAGCACCGGGCCGGGGCGCACCACCCGCGCCCGGGACATGAAGTCCGGGAAGCCGGGCGGGGCGAGCAGCGCGCGCGGCGCGATCCGGGTGACCGGCTCGCCCGGGTCGTTCGCGTCCTGGCGCAGCCGGTACGCCACCGCCTGCTGGAACCCGGTGAACGGGGTGCCGGTCAGGGTGATCTGCCGCAGCCACTTCACGTGCGCCATGCCGTACCAGCCGGGCACCACCAGCCGCAGCGGGAAGCCGTGCTGCGGCAGCAGCGGCGCGCCGTTCATCTCGTACGCCAGCAGCACGTCCTCGCCCAGCGCCTCGGCCACCGGCAGGCTGCGCTGGTAGTCCTGCTCGACGCCGCGCTCCACGCCGTGGTCGGCGCCGGTGAACACCACCTCGACCGCGGCCGGGTCCACCTCCGCCGCGGCCAGCACGTCGCGCAGCGCCACACCGGTCCACTCCGCCGTGCCCACGGCCTCCACCAGCCAGGGCTGGCTGACCGGGCGCGGCAGCAGGCGGGCGCGACCGTTGCCGGCGCACTCCATGGTCACCCGGACCGTGCGCCGTGGCAGCGCGCGCAGCGCGGCCAGGTCCAGCTCCAGCGGCCGCCCGACCAGCCCGTCCACCGCGACCCGCCACGACGCCTCCTCGGCGTACGGGATGTCGTAGTGGATCAGCAGGTAGTGCAGGCCGGCCGGGGTCACGTCGTAGCGCAGCGCCTCCAGCGGCATGCCGTGGTTGCGCGCGGCCAGCGCCAGCTCCTCGGCGCTGATGCCCTCGTCCGGCGCGGCCAGGCGGCCCGGACGGCTGACGTCGCTCAGGGTGATGTCCACCCGACCAGCATCCCGCCCCCGCCGCCGCGCCGGAACCCGGGGCCGCCGGCCGTGCGGAACCCGGAACCGCGCGGCCGGGGCGGGAACGCAGAGTCGCTCACCCGCGCGGAACCCCACAGCCGCGCAGCCCCGCCGGAACCCACAGCCGCGCAGCCCTCCGGAACCTAGAGCCGCGCAGCCCTCCGGAACCTAGAGCCGCGCAGCCGTCAACTCTTGGGTTGTCGCGACTCGTACAGCGGCTTGAAGCCGAAGTCGCCGAAGAGCGCGACGTTCAAAGTGATCTTCTCGTTGCCGGCGGGCTGCTCGTCGGAGCCGCAGGCCG
>NZ_JBFAOU010000448.1:0-1576 GCF_040675365.1 Catellatospora sp. NPDC049609
TGGGGCAGGTAACGCCAGGCGATGCCGGTGCGGTTGACGTAGAGGATGGCGTTGAATATCTCCCGCAGGTCGTAGCTGGGTTTGCGGCCGCCGACACCGGCGTCGGCGCGGGCCTGGCGCCACGCGGTCAGCCGTGGCGCGATCAGTGCCCAGCGGGCGTCGGACAGGTCGGAAGGGTACGCGGGCCGTCCGGTCATGCCGCCGTTCTACTATCGACAGCGGCCATTAGGGCGCACCCGATGTCCGGCAAACCTCGCCTTTGTGAATGAGACACGATTCGCTGGAGAAACCCGGTGCCCGAATCGGGGCAACTCCGTCCACAAGCCGCTTGCCGGTCTACGCCCCTGAGCGTAAGGACGCCTGGCGAACCAACGCGAGCTACCTCATACGTAATTGAAACGTCCAGTCAGTGCCTGTTAAAGATCCAGGTGAGCGGGATTGCCAGGTCTTGATGACGCGGGAATCCGAATCGGTCTCGGAGTGTCGCGCGGGCATGAAGTAGGGCCTTCCGGTACGGCTGTGGTTGTCGAAGCCATGCCACCCTGAAGGCCCTACCGTGTCTTTCTACCTGGTCTGCGGTCAGGCCGCTGCCGCACCCCCTCAGCCCGGCGCAGAGCACCTGCCCACGACCCGCCCGCGCCGCTACCCATCCGACACGTCCGACACCGAATGGCAGCTCATCGCTGCGTACCTACCCGCGGGCGGCACCGGCGACCAAGGCGGGCGCCCAGTGCTGTACCCACGTCGCGACATCGTCGATGCCATTCGCTACCTCGACCACAACAGCTGCGTGTGGCGGGCACTGCCCGTGGACTTTCCGCCCTGGCCGACGGTCTACTACTACTTCAAGACCTGGACCCGCGACGGCACCCTCACCCGCCTGCACGACGGCCTGCGTGAACAGGTGCGTGTTGCCGAAGGCCGCAACGCCACCCCGACAGCGGCGATCATGGACTCGCAGTCGGTGCGCGCTGCCGAGACCGTCGCCAAGACCAGCCGCGGCTACGACGCGGGCAAGAAGGTCAACGGACGCAAGCGTCACATCGTCGTGGACACCACCGGCCTGCTGCTGGTCATCCTGGTCACCAACGGCACTGTCCAGGATCGCGATGCCGCACGCGCACTGCTGTGGGCGTTGCGCACCTGCTTCACCGGCGTGATCAAGGTCTGGGCCGACGCCGGATACGCGGGCCAGCTCGTCGACTGGGCCACCGGCGTGCTGGGCCTGACCGTTCAGATTGTCCGCAAGCTCGCCGGCCAGGTCGGATTCCAGCTCATTCACCGCAGATGGGTCGTAGAGAGAACCCTGTCGTGGATCACCCGCTGCCGGCGCACCGTGCGCGACTACGAGCGCCATCCTGAACACCACGCCGCGATGGTCCAGTGGGCCATGGTCATCGTCATGACCCGACGGCTGGCCCGCTACCACCGCACCGGCCGCCTGCGACCCGCTGTCGGCGGCAGGCAGTCGGTCTGCGCAGCCTAGTGCTCTGACCGGAAAGGTTCGCCGGGTTGATGGCTGTCGGGATTGGATGTAGCCCGACATCCGATCCGACGTTGGAGGCAAGGTGGCGGA
>NZ_JBFAOU010000449.1:0-1559 GCF_040675365.1 Catellatospora sp. NPDC049609
TAGGCGCCCCGTTAAACCACGCTGGCCGAACGCAGGCTTTGGAGCGTGGGTAACCCGGCAGGACGCCGGGTTAGCCGCGCTGGGCCAAGGATGGCCCATCGCGGCGGCCCACGGTCCAAAGCCGGAGTGAGCAACCGTGTCGAATCTCAAGCCATTTCAGCGAAATGTTTTTGATCTCGGACCATCGCATTCAGGATCGTCAGCAGCTTTCTCATGCATGCAACCAGCGCCACTTTCTTCGTCTTCCCTGCAGCAAGCAGACGGTTGTAGAACCTCTCGATCACCGGGTTATGGCTCTTCGAGGACAAGACAGCCATGTAAAGCACACTTCGCACCTCAGCTCGACCACCCCATATCCGTCTACGTCCTTTGTACAGGCCGCTATCGCAGTTAAAAGGGGCCACACCAACCAATGCAGCCACTTGTTTGCGATTCACTTTGCCTAGCTCAGGAACCATCGCCAGCAGCGAAAGTGCGAGCACATTGCCAACACCTGAGACCTCGCGCAGCAAATCATAATTGGCCTTCCAGGCCGGCGAAGCTTTGATCGCTTCGTGCAAGTCATCGTCTGTACTTTTAAGACGCTTTTGAAGCCAGACGATATGTGCCTTGATATCCCGTCGAAGCGCCTTGAATACCGCCTGTTTCAGTCGAGACTCCTCCGCCACGATCATATCGATAAGCTGACGGCGTCTAGTCAGTAGATCTGCCAGTTCACGAGCGTGTTCATCTGGCATCTCCCGAATTTCGGGTTTGACCGCCTGAGCAAACTCCGCAATCACCTGGGCATCCAGAGCGTCGGTTTTAGCCAGCCGTCCGGTAGCCTTAGCGAAATCACGGACCTGACGGGGATTGACAACAACGACTGGTAATCCAGCAGCGCAAAGCTCGGCAGCGGCAAGCCGCTCATATCCGCCAGTTGCTTCCAGCACCACTAAAGCGGGCATCTGAGCCTTGAGATGCTTAGCTAAACGCTGGATATCTTCTGGAGTATTGAAAAACTGCTCGACTTGGCCAGTAGTGCTGACGAATGAGTCGAGCTTGTTTTTGGAAACATCAATTCCGACGAACGCAGAGTCATGGTCCATGGCGTTTTCCTCACGTCCAACCTTGCAGAATCGGGCTTTACGCCCAGGCAACCGTTCGGACTAGTTTAGAAAAGAACCTGCTTCGACCCATGCTCACTCACGATCTTGAAATCTGAGGGCACCACGGTCTGAAGCAGGTGAAAATAATCTTACAAGGGCACACCGAGCATTAGCGAGGTGCCGAGTGGTGGGGCAAGAGCGTTTTGCTTACTTTTGCGCTCTTCAAAAGTGAGCCGCTGTAAGAGCGGAACCCTAAGTGGCCGTTACCTAAATAACGGATATGTACACCATCACCACCCCCCCCCTCAGGGCCGATACAGATGCGCATGCCCCGCGCGATACAACGACGACTCACCAAAACCGTCACTGGCCAAAACCCGACCCACGACAATCAACGCCGTACGCCGAAACCCCTTGGCCGCCACCTTCCCGGCAATATCCGCCAGCGTACCAATGGCCCAATCCTGATCC
>NZ_JBFAOU010000450.1:0-1546 GCF_040675365.1 Catellatospora sp. NPDC049609
AATAGATGGTCATGGTGGCGTCGCCGCCACCAGTTCAGGGCAAAAGTCAGCCACTACCAGCGAAGACGCCGGCTCGGCGAAGTGCGGCTGGAGTACTAATTTTACAACCGTAGATCGTGATATTACGATGCGACGGTGACCGATGCGGTGACTCGTGTAGATCTTGCGGCGTGGCAGGCAGGGTTTGAAGATCTGTTCGCCCAGGTCGGGCACCGGTTCGGTCGGATCGAGCCCCGGCTGCAAGCCAAGGCCTACGTACGAGGCCTGCTGGCGCCGGTGGAACGCAAGAACTCGTGGCAGCTGGCTGAGGCTGCGGGGCAGAAGACGCCGGACCGGATGCAGCGACTTCTCAACGGCGCGGTGTGGGATCCGGACCTGGTCCGCGATGACCTGCGCAGCTATGTGACGGCACGTCTGGGCACCCCGGACGGCGTCCTGATCGTGGACGAGACCGGGTTCGTCAAGCAGGGACGCCGCTCGGCCGGGGTTCAGCGTCAGTACTCCGGCACGGCCGGACGGGTGGAGAACTGCCAGCTGGCGGTGTTCCTGGCCTACGCGACATCGCGTGGGCACGCCCTGATCGACCGGGACCTGTACCTGCCCAAGATCTGGACCGAGGACCCCGCCCGGCGGGCCGACGCCGGCATCGGCGACGAGATCGAGTTCGCCACCAAGCCGATCCTTGCCACCCGCATGCTGGCCCGCGCCCTGGACGCCGGGGTTACTGCGGCCTGGGTGACCGCGGATGAGGCCTACGGGCACGACTCGAAGTTCCGCCGCTTCCTGGCCACCCGCCACCTCGGCTACGTCGTGGCGATCCCGCGCAGCCAGCCCATCCACACCGGCGCCGGCAGCCTGCGCGCCGACACCCTCACAGCCGACGCCCCGCCGCAGGCGTGGAAGCGGCTGTCGGCAGGCGACGGCTCCAAGGGCCAACGCCTGCACGACTGGGCACTGGCCGGCCTGCCCGGCCACACCGACCGCGCCGACGCGTCCCGATGGCTGCTCATCCGCCGCAGCGTCACCGACCCCGACGACCTCGCCTACTACCTCTGCGCCGGCCCCGACGACACCACCATCGACACCCTCGTCAAAGTCGCCGGGACCCGCTGGCGGATCGAGACCTGCTTCAAGGACGCCAAGACCGAGACCGGCCTGGACCACTACCAGGTCCGCACCTACCACGCCTGGTACCGCCACATCACCCTGTCGATGCTGGCCTACGCCTTCCTCGCCGTCACTGCGGCGGCAGACCCAAAAGCAGCCCAGGCATGGTCGCCCTCAGCCCAGCCGAGATCCGCCGTCTCCTGGTACACGTGACCAAGACGGCCCTCAGCCTCACCCTCCGCCTGGCCTGGTCGACCTACCGCAGACGCCGACAAGCCCAAGCCCGCCACGCCCACTACCAACGACAACACAACCGACATAACAATCCACCGTTGTAAAACTAATACTCCAGCCGCACTTCGCCGAGCCGGCGTCTTCGCTGGTAGTGGCTGACTTTTGCCCTGAACTGGTGGCGGCGACGCCACCATGACCATCTATT
>NZ_JBFAOU010000451.1:0-1545 GCF_040675365.1 Catellatospora sp. NPDC049609
AGTCGGGTCTGGTGGGACGCCGGCCGGCAGGCGGCGGGGTGCGGGCCGGCGTCGTCTGGTGGTGTCAGGCCACTGCGGACCCGCGTGGAGTCGCGGTCTCTGCGGCGGCGCCCGACACACTGAGCACTCCGGCGTCCGCCGTCGCGCCGGGCGGCCGCCGAGTGGCCGGCACTCGGCTGATGCCTGCGCTGACGGCGGTGCGGCTGGAGGGCACCTGGTGCTCCTTTGACGAGGGACGGCTGATGGGCTGACACGTCGCGATCCGCTGGAGTTCGCGAACGGCGTCATGCGTTCACCCGCGTGAAATGCTCTGGGCGCAACCTCATCATACGTATGACGTCATAGCAAGACCCGATCGAAGAATTTGTACGGCGACCGGCACGAAAGGATCAAGGAGTGCACGGCGGTGCCGGCCCATATGGACGGCACGTGGGCTGGAGATACGTCTGCCGGGCCTACGCCCGCCGAGGTGGGGCCGCGCGCTCGGTCAGCGGGCCGACTGCCGGCGGGACGGCGAAGCCGGGGGCTCCGCGTCGGTCCGGGGACGGCGGCGGCTCCACGAGCCGGTGATGTGCGCACGCATCGTCGCGGCGGCGCCGGCCGGGTCCTTGGCCAGGATGGCGTCGTGTATCGCCTGGTGCTCGTCCAGGGTCTGGCGCATCACCGCTTCGTTGTACTCGCCGTGGTAGCGCATGCTGCCGCGAGCCTTGTCATGGATGCTGTTGACGATCGCGCGCCCGAGCCGGTTGCGTGATGCGGCCATGACCATGTCGTGGAAGTGCGCGTCGGCGGCGGCGAACTCCGCCACATTGTCGATCTTCGACCGCATGAGCTCGAGGGAGGCGCTGATGCGCAGCCGGTCCTCGGCGGTGTACGCGGTCGCCGCGGCCGCGGCCATGTCCGCCTCCAGCGCCGTGCGCGTGGCCACCAGCTCGTCCAGGAAGGAGAGGTTGGCGTCGTGGGCGATGATCGCGGTGAGCACCACGTCGTCGAGCAGGTTCCACTGCCGGGGGTCGGTGACCTGGGTGCCCCGGCCGTGCTCGATGCGGACCAGGCCCTTCTCCTGCACCACCTTGACGGACTCGCGGATCACGGTCCGGCTGACGCCGAACTGGTCGCACAGGTCGGCCTCCGGCGGCAGGGTCGCGCCCGGGGTGAGCACGCCGCGCACGATGTCGTTGACGATCTGCTGCACGACGTTGATGCCCAGCTTGGTGCCACGGGCCCGGGGCGGGGTGGCGTCGCCGGCGGATGCATGAGGTATGCCGAACGGGTCGGCCAGAACCTGCCGCGTCAACGCGCCCTCCCGGAGCAGTGGTCGCCGGACCACCAGACCCGACGACGACGAGTGTACGGCACGCTGACGTCACAGGTGAGATGTCATATGTCACTGTTCCGCTTCCGTACCCGGGAAGATTCTCGCACGAATGGTTATCTGCGCGCACCGGGCACAGTCGCATGATGAGACTCCGCCACGTATGGATCGTGGTGCCGGCGCGCACGCCGACGGCGCGCCGACGCGCTGTCGGACCGCTTGAGCGCGGT
>NZ_JBFAOU010000452.1:0-1542 GCF_040675365.1 Catellatospora sp. NPDC049609
AGACACGACGAGCCCATCGACGCGGCATCCAAAAAGGATCTGCGATCGGACCAGCAACCGCCACCGTCAGCTATTGCGCACAAGATCGTAAGTGCCCGTTGAAGAACCAGGTCAGTCGGGCTGATCGCAGCTGATGGCGCGGTAATCCGAATCGGTCTCGGTGTGTCGGACGGACACGAGGTAGGGCCTTCAGGTACGGCTGTGGTTGTCGAAGCCATGCCACCCCTGAAGGCCCTACCGTGTCTTTCTACCTGGTCTGCGGCCAGGCTCCTGCCGCACCCCCGACACCCGGCGCAGTGCACCTGCCCACAACCCGCCTGCGCCGCTACCCCTCCGACACCACCGACACAGAATGGCAGCTCATCGCCCCATACCTGCCCGTCGGCGGCACCGGAGACCAGGGCGGACGCCCGGTGACCTACTCGCGTCGCGACATCGTCGACGCGATCCGCTACCTCGACCACAACAGCTGCGTCTGGCGTGCACTGCCGGTCGACTTCCCGCCCTGGCCGACCGTCTACCACTACTTCCGCACCTGGACCCGCGACGGCACCCTCACCCGCCTGCACGACGGCCTGCGCGAACAGGTCCGCCTCGCCGAAGGCCGCAACGCCACCCCGACAGCGGCGATCATGGACTCACAGTCGGTACGCGCGGCCGAGACCGTCGCCAAGACCAGCCGCGGCTACGACGCGGGCAAGAAGGTCAACGGACGCAAGCGCCACATCGTCGTGGACACCACCGGCCTGCTGCTGATCATCCTGGTAACCACCGGCGCCGTCCAAGACCGCGACGCCGCCCGCGCCCTGCTGTGGGCACTGCGCACCTGCTTCACCGGCGTGATCAAGCTCTGGGCCGATGCCGGATACGCAGGTCAACTCGTCGACTGGGCCACCGCCACCCTCGGCCTGGCCGTGGAGATCATCCGCAAACTCGCCGACCAGGTCGGCTTCCAGGTCCTGCACCGCAGATGGGTGGTGGAGAGGACCTTGTCATGGATCACACGCTGCCGACGCACCGTCCGGGACTACGAGCGCCACCCCGAGCATCACGCCGCGATGGTCCAGTGGGCCATGGTCATCGTCATGACTCGACGCCTGGCCCGCTACCACCGCACCGGCCGACTCCGACCCTCCGCCACCTGCAGACAGCCGGCGGCGCAACCTAGGCCGGAGGAGTCTGCGTCATCTGGGCCCGCCACTTCGCGTCGATCTCGGCAGGTCGCTGATGACCGCATTCGATGACCCGGCCTTCACCGTCGACGACCTCTGGATAGACATCTCCTTCGTCGATCCAGACCGTCACGTTCTCGACGCCGACGGCACGGTCATCGGCGTTCACCCAGTACTGGACGGTGAAGGCTGACTCGTTACCGGAATAGTCGGACCGGATGACGAACCTCTCGCCCGGTCGGAGCCAGCGGTCCTCGCCGAGCGGCTCGATCCACAGTGAGGTCATTTCATCCTGATCGGCGTCGATGTCGCGTGGTGTAGGGCCAGGATCGCCTGCGCGATGGTGCCGGTCTTGCTGACGGTGCAGCGG
>NZ_JBFAOU010000453.1:0-1535 GCF_040675365.1 Catellatospora sp. NPDC049609
TGAAGACACGACGAGCCCATCGACGCGGCATCCAAAAAGGATCTGCGATCGGACCAGCAACCGCCACCGTCAGCTATTGCGCACAAGATCGTAAGTGAGCGTCGGCGGGGCGCAGACGTCCGCGGGAGACGACGGTCCACGGTTCAGCGATGATCTTCTTGGCCTCGCCTGGTGTGGTGGGTGTGCCGTCGGCGTCGCAGGCAACGTACGGCATGCGCCGGTTCAGGGCGGTCCAGGTTCGTTCGGCCAGCGGCGCGGCGACTACGTACTGCTTCGAGGTGCGTGAGCGCCGCGTTCGGTCATATGCGGGTGGTGGAGCCTGGCCAGCTGCGGTTTAGAGCGGCATGCGTTGTCGGCACCGCGGATCATGCGCGTATGGCCCAGCCGGGATCCGACCTTGGACATCGGTTGGCCCTTGCCGACGGCCTCGCCGGCCTTCGATCCCGCGGCGTCAGCCCGAGATAGGACTTGGAGCGGGCTGCGGTCGCAAACCTTGCGGGAAGCCGGGCGCGGCCGCGAGGACGGGACCGCCTCGGCCAGGCCGGGCAGGGTGCGGGCCATGTGCCCGGGGTCGACCCACCGACAGGGGCCCGTGCGGCTGGCATGGGTGGCAAGTTCCGCTTCGACCGCGCACAGCAGCCGAAACTCGGTGACGACCTCGGCGGCCATGTCGGTTAACACCAACGCGGGACTGCGGTCGTAGAGCTCGATCGCCGCAGCCGCGGCACCGATTCGTTGATCGGCGGGCGTCGCCTTGGTGGCCGCGCGACGCCGACCGGATGCGTTCGGGGAGGGTGTCGACGCCAGCGGCCAGCTTGGCTAGCGGGTTCGGCGAAGTGTTCGAGGACGCCTGGTCGGCGTGGCGAGGCGCGCACCGGTCAGCGGTGTGGGGGAATCAGCTGCCGGACCAGCTCCAGGATCCGGACCTTGTGCTGGTTGCGGTGCGGGTCAGCCGATCGCAGGCGCGTGCTGCCGGTCCAACGCTTCCCGCTCCGCGCCGGTTAACTGCAGAGGACGCAGTCCATCGGGGCCGGTTGGGGCAGCGGGGCTAGAGTGTCGGCGTCGGTGTCGTCGGACTTCGCGTAGGGAGGCAGGAACCGGCTGAGTCGGCGGTCCTGGCGCTGGACATCTGGTAGACGACATTCCCGCGCTCGATGAACCACACAGCGACCAGCAGCCGCGCCGGACGGTCGGCTCGGTCACCACGTTAACTGACCACCACCCGCCGCGCCCGCCAACGCAGCGTGCTCCACCGCGACGAGCCGGGCTGAGGTTCCCCCGTGGTTCGGAGGCTTCGATCATGGTCTGATGGACGTGACCAGGACGTTCTCTATGCCCGCCCACGCAAGTACCCGGACGAGCCGCGCCGGCGTGCCGTGCGGCTCTACCGCGAGTCCGACAGCGACGGCGCTTGTGCTGCCAGCAGCATGACAGCCTCGCCGCCTTAGTGCTGCTCGGCGTTAATTCGTCGGGGGTCGCTCAGGTGACCGAGTTGTCGAGGTAGAGGCTGCTGGCGCAGTCGAGTGCTTCCTCGG
>NZ_JBFAOU010000454.1:0-1526 GCF_040675365.1 Catellatospora sp. NPDC049609
CCATGGTCGTGCAGGTCAACTCGTACTTCGGCCAGCTGCAGGCCACCGCCCCCGGCGCGAACGCCCCCACCCCGGCGCGCAACTCGACCTGTTCGACACCGTCGAAGGCTGGCGCCACCAGGTCATCGCCATCGACACCCCCGTCGGCGCAGGCTCGATCCAGCACCTCGAGGTCCGCCACCGCGCACATGCCCGCGTCGAGGACCGCATCGGCTGAGGCAAGGCCACCGGCCTCGGCCGGTTCCCGTCCCGCGTGTTCGCGATCAACGCCGCCTGGCTCGAACTCGCCCTCACCGGCTGCGACCTGCTCACCTGGACCCAGCACCTGCTCCTGGACGGCGAACTCGCCCGCGCCGAACCCCGACGACTGCGCTACCAGGTCCTGCACGTCGCCGCCCGCATCACCCGCGGCGCACGACGGGTCCACCTGCGCATCCACGCCACCTGGCCCTGGGCTGCCGAACTGGCCACCGCGTTCGCCCGCCTCGCCGCACTACCCAAACCCGCGACCTGATCAACGCCATCAGTTCGGCAACCCGCGACCAGGACACGGAGAAACCCGGCCCGAGCCGGGCCAAGAACATGCCCACCACCAGCAGCGATCGACAATCGCCACCGCGTGGAACAGGGCCAAGCCAAGATCCGAACCTCGTGAAAGAGCGTGGCGAGTGTCTTCCTTGGACGCGTCGCGCAGTACGGCTGACCGCACCATTCGAGACCCGCTCGGCCGACAACGCCGCCGCGCAGTTGATCTGGAACTATCCGCCGCGACCGCTCGTACTCCCAACGAGCCGTACCGGCTAACTCGGGCCGTGGCTCTGAATGGGAGAGAAACATGCGACTGACTCGCGCCATCGTGCGTGCTGCAGCGAGCCTGGCTGTAGTGGCCGCTACCTTCACCATGAGTCCTTCCGCACACGCTAGCTCTGCAGCCGAGCCGCCGAGCACGGAGTTTGTTTGCGGCCTCGACGTGGACTACGGCGGCTCCGGCGGCTACTACAATACGACAGCATTCTATGGCAACTGCGGCAGGACGTCTGACGTGCTCGTTACCTGGTATGTCTACGTCAACGGTACGCAGGTCAGGCAGGGTATGACGTGTGTGCCGCGGAACACCTCGAAGTTCCTGGTTGGCCACTCGTCTAACGTTGGCCAGCCGGATGTCTGGGCGTATCACACCTACACTTACTGCTCCTGAGCCTGGCTCCGGAGAGCGACCGGCTTGAGGCACCGACCTAGCCGGACAGCCAGTCGGAGATAGTAAGCAGGCACGGGGCTATTCGATAAGTAGGAGTGTTTTCGCTCCGATTTGCCTACAAGTCCCGTGCCTGTCTTGCCATCATCGCTGCTCGACCGATTTGCCTGGTCAGCTTGTCGGTGGGCCACAGCCTGCTACTGAGGTCATTTCAACCTGACGACCGTGGATGTCTCGGGTTGATCAACCCGGTGTGAGGATGTCCACGATTTTGCGAAGCTCCTGATAGGACTGGGGTTACCACACGCACCAGTACCAGCAGGAGCTTCAG
>NZ_JBFAOU010000455.1:0-1522 GCF_040675365.1 Catellatospora sp. NPDC049609
CGGCACGGCCTGCAATTGTGGGCCGACCGCGGCTACCAGGGGGAACAGCCGACCCTGATCGTGCCGGTCAGAGCGGGTAAGGACAAGCCGCTGATCCCGGCTGCCACGGCCTACAACCGTCGCCACGCCGCCGTCCGCGCCCCAGGCGAGCGCGGCTTCGCCACGCTCAAGTGCCGGCAGATCCTCACCCGCGTCCGCTGCACCGTCACCAAGACCGGCACCATCGCGCAGGCGATCCTGGCCCTACACCACGCGACATCGACGCCGATCAGGATGAAATGACCTCACTGACTCTCTCGAATCAGGGTCTGAGCTGAGTCCTTTGTGATGCTTTCGGGGAATCGACCGGGCCCGGGCTGGTCGGTTCGACTGTTGGCATGAGGTACGCCGACGGTGGTGGAGTCGATCAGGCCGGACGGGAACGCCGTGAGCAGGTCCGCGGCCGCGCGGGGCAGATGTTCGCCGACGGGATGAGCGCGCCCGAGGTCGCCGCGGTGCTGGAGGTGTCGACGAAGGCGGCCTACACCTGGCGGCGCGCCTGGGTCGCCGGCGGTGTGGAGGCCCTGGCCTCGAACGGCCCGCCGGGCCGGGCCCGCAGACTGTCCGCCGACCAGGTGCAGCGGCTGGCCGCCCGCCTCGATGAGGGACCCGCCGCGGCGGATTACGACGGCCAGCGCTGGACCTGGCCCGGCTCGCGAAGCTGATCTCCACCATGTTCCACCAGACGTTGAGCATCCAGGGCGTGTCGGTGCTGCTGCACCGGCTCGGCTGGAGTCCGCAGGTGCCCGCGCACCGGGCCGCCGAGCGTGACGAGGATCAGATCGTGCACTGGCGGCGTCACCAGTGGCCTGCGGTAAAAGGGTCGCGCGCAGGCTGGGCGCGTGGATCGTCTTCGCCGACGAGTGTGGGCACACGCTGAGACCAGCCAAGGCCCGTACCTGGGCCCCGCACGGCAAGACCCCCGTTGTCGCGGTCACCGGCCAAAGGCTCCGGCCGTATCTCGATCGCCGGGCTGGTCTGCTACCGGCCCGGCCGGCGCAGCCGGATGCTCTACCGGGTCATGGTCCACCGCGGCCGCAAAGGCGAACCGAAGGGCTTCGGCGAACCCGACTTCGCCGCCCTCCTCGATGCCGACCACCAGCAACTGAAAGCTCCGATCGCGCTCGTCTGGGACGGCCTGAACTCCCACAAGAGCGCAGCGATGCGCGAGCTGATCGCGGCCCGGCCGTGGCTGCGCGTCTACCAGCTGCCCGCCCACGCCCCCGACCTCAACCCGACCGAAAACGTGTGGACCGACCTGCGCCGCAGCCCGGCCAACATCGCCTACGGCACCGCAGCCGAACTCGCCCGCAAAGCCAAGACCAGACTCAAGCGCACGCAGTACCGCCACCATCTCGTCGATGAGCTTGACCCGTTTCCCCGGACGGTTCGGGTGTGGTGATCACGCGGCGAGGGCGTGATCGGTCTGGTGTCGTTCGTACTCGATCGGGGACAGGTTGCCAAGGGCGGAGTGCCGCCGGAC
>NZ_JBFAOU010000456.1:0-1516 GCF_040675365.1 Catellatospora sp. NPDC049609
TTCTCCTCGCCATCAGCCCCTCGCCCTTCAGACGAGAGGGATCATCCTGATCACGAGAACCACCTGGTCGCTCGGCCTCCCCATGGGGAATTACGTGAGCGCCAGGCCAATTACTTGAGCGCGAAGCCAGCTCCGTGGGGAATTACGTGAGCGCTGACAATCTTGTGCCTCGGTAGCGGTAGCGGATGGTTTTCACCGCGCCGGGGTTGAACAAGGTCACCTCGCCTTCAGCGGGCCACCAGCCGCCGTTGCAGAAGCGGCGGCGGATGTTCTTCCAGGTGGAATGCGGGTGTTTTCGGCGCAGCCAGCGGAAGACCTGACGCCAGGTGTATGCGCGTAGGTATCCGAAGGCGGCGCTGGACACTCCAGACTGGAAGTAGGTGGTCCAGCCTCTCAGCAGCGGGTTGAGCCGGTGCAGGAGGACTTCGAGTGTAAGATTGCGGTTCTGTCGGCACAGTGTCTTGACCTTGCCGGTCACCGCCTTGACGGACTTGTGTGCCGGATAGGTATAGACGTAGTGCTGGTCGGTGCCTCGTTTGCGGTGGCGCTGGATGCGCCACCCCAGGAAGTCGAGGCCCTCGTCGATATGGGTGATCAGGGTCTTCTCCTGCGACAGGCGTAGGCCCATCGTGGACAGGACCCCTGTGATCTGCTCACGCAGGGCCTCGGCGTCCGCTTTCGTGCCGGTCACCATCAGGCACCAGTCGTCGGCGAACCGCACGAGCCGGTAGTTGGGCAGACCATGGCGGCGGCGCTTGGCCCCGAGTTCGACAGTTCGGGTCCGGGTCTAGTACACGGATTCCGGGGTTGAGCTGCGGGGATGCGTGATCACACGCCGGCGGGGCGTGTCACTAGTGGCTGCTGTTTGCGCTGGTCAGGAACCTGCTGTCAGGTCGACGATCTTCTTGGGCAGGGGCAGGGGCAGGCCCAGTGCGGTGTAGGTGTCGCGTTGGGGCTTGGTCGGCTCGCTGGTCTGGCGGTAGGTGCCGGCGGTGCCGGTGAAGGTGGCCAGGTGCAGGCGTTGCAGGTGGTCGCGTAGGCGGTGCCAGGTGTGGCCGGTGCGGGTCTCGGCGACGCGGATCAGTAGCAGGGCCAGCCAGCAGAGCAGGACGTGGGCGCGGATGCGGTCTTCGCGGCGGTGGAAGATCGGGCGCAGGTCGATGATCTGTTTGAGGTCGCGCCAGCCACGTTCGACTTCCAGAAGCTGCTTGTAGCCGACCGCGATGTCCTCGGGGCTGAGGCTGGGGTCGGAGCAGCGCAGCAGGTACTTGCCGTCCAGGCGTGCTTCGGCCTTGACCGCCGCCTGGTCGACGCGCAGCAGCCCGGCGGGGGTGGTGCGCAGGTAGCGGCGCAGCCCGGGCTTGGTGGAGATGACCCCGGCCAGTTGGTTGCTGTCGGCGTACATGTACCACTGCAAAGGCGCGTACGCGTAGACGTACAGAGATCAGGCGGCTTGGGCCTGCGCAGAGGTGGCGCTGCCGTCGACGGATTTGAGGCGGTTCTTTAGCCGGTAGCT
>NZ_JBFAOU010000457.1:0-1495 GCF_040675365.1 Catellatospora sp. NPDC049609
GACGACGCGAACTGCTCCCGCAGACCGTCGACGCCGTCGCCGCCCTGGTCTCCGACCGCACCATCACCTGGTGAAACGCCCCGGAGCAGCACATCACGCGACCTCAACTATTGCGCACAAGATCGTTAGAGATCAGTTCAGAATGATTAGGCGTGTTGTGCCTGCTCGCGAGGTGGGTGGCAGACTACCGAGGTGCATGAGAGCAACTCGGGCTTGGAACGGGTCTGGATCTTCCATGGGGACGGCGCGTCGTTCGCCTCCGCGGTGTTCTCCTCGGAGGCGGAGGGGCGCGCTTGGGCGCAGCGTCACTTGGTGAGCGGTGTGCTCACGGAGTATCCGGTCGGTGATGGCTGCTACGACGTTGCGGTGCGCGAGGGCCGGTTCCGCCCGAGTAAGGATCACCATGGTTCCCCGCGTCATGTGGCGGGGTTCAGCCCGGGGCTGCGGCATGTGCACCTGCGAGAGGGCCGACCGTACTGAGTCCTGTGTTCGTGGCGACCTTGTTGGTCAACTGTCGCGCAGGTGGCGGAGGCAGATGATTGTGCAGGCAAGGCTGAGCAGGGCTTGATGGATGTCGGCGCGGCGTTCGTAGCGGGTGCGCAGGCGTTTGAAGGCGTGCAGCCAGGCGAAGCTGCGTTCGACGAACCAACGTGCGCGTCCCAGGCCGGAGCCGTGGGGCACGCCACGGCGTGCGATGACCGGGGTTATACCCATCGCCCTAACGAGCCTGCGGTGGCTGTCGTGGTCGTAGCCACGATCGCCGTAGACCCGCCACGGACGGCGGCGTGGGCGTCCGACCAGTCCACGGATCGGCGGGATCGCGTGTAGTAGCGGTATGAGCTGGGTGACGTCGTTGCGGTTGCCGCCGGTGACGATCACGGCCAAGGGAATGCCTGCGGCGTCGGTGATCAGGTGGTGCTTGGAACCGGGGCGGCCACGGTCGACTGGGCTTGGCCCCGTCTGGTCCCCCTTTTGAGGGCGCGGACGTGGCTGCTGTCCACGATGGCGCGGGCCAGGTCCAGGCGGCCGGCCACACGCAGTTCCGCCAGCAGCGCCTCGTGCAGCCGCTGCCACACTCCGGCGGATTGCCACTCGGCGAGGCGGCGCCAGCACGTCGCGCCGGAGACGCCGAACAAGGCCGTGGGCAGGCGGTTCCAGCCAATCCCGGTGGCCAATACGAAAAGGATGCCCTCCAGGGCGGCACGGTCGTCGGCACGCCGACGCCCGGGGAACCGGAACCGGCGTGATAGCGCCGGGATCAGCGGTTCCAGCCGCTGCCAGAGCTGGTCAGTGAGCGCACGGTCGGACACGACAGCAGTCTCGACGGCACAGCACGCCTACCGACGGACATGAAGTCCGCTCATTCTGAACTGAGCTTTTACGATCTTGTGCGCAATAGTTGAGGTCACGCGATGTGCTGCTCCGGGGCGTTTCACCAGGTGATGGTGCGGTCGGAGACCAGGGCGGCGACGGCGTCGACGGTCTGCGGGAGCAG
>NZ_JBFAOU010000458.1:0-1474 GCF_040675365.1 Catellatospora sp. NPDC049609
TCACCGAAGGCGCCGTAGCGGGTGACGCGGCGGGTGGCGGCGTCTTGTGCGGCCAGGGCGAGGACGTGGTGTCCTTGCACGGTGGTGGTGTAGTGCTCGAGGGTGCCGGTTTCGGCGTCGCCGTCGATACGGCCGATGGTGTCGCCGGCCAGGGTGAGGTTCTGCCGGTAGGCGGGTTGCTGGCCGGGGGTGTAGACGATCTCCTGGGCGCCGAAGTAGCGGCGCACCGAGTTGATGGTGCCGTCGGCGTTCTTGCGGATCGCCGCGACGCGGGTGCCGGCGTCGTGGAAGTAGGTTTCGGTTTGTCCGGTGCTGCTGTTGGTGACCTTTCTCAGGCTGGAGGGACCGTCCCAGCGCTGGGTGTAGGTGGTGGCGGTGTTGTCGGGGTTGGTGACGGAACGGTTGGTGGTGTTGCCTGCCTCGTCGTAGAGGTAGGTGGCCAGGTCGAGGCCGTCTTCGGTTTCGTCGTCGACGTGCAGCGCGGTCAGGCGCAGCGGGTCGCCGCCGGCGGCGGGGTCCTGGTAGCGGTAGTTGGCGAACCGGGAGGTGATGCGCCTGCCCGGGATGGGGGCCTGGGCGGGCTGGGCCAGGGTCAGGTCGAACACGCCGGCGTAGTCCAGGCGTCCGCTGGCGCGGATGTAGAGGCTGGCGGCGTAGTCGTTGCCCCACGCCGAGGACAGCTCGCCGCGGTGGTTGTAGCTGTAGTCGGTGGTGTACTCGGGTTGGGTGGTGTCGCCCAGCTGCTCCTTGATCTGCGAGATCTGGCCGTTGTCGTAGTAGTCCAGGGTCTGCTTGTACCGCTGGATCTCGGTGTCGTTCTCGCCGAACGCGACGGTTTCCTGGCTGGTGAGCCGGCCGTAGCGGTCACGGTTGTAGCGGGTGAGCGGGTTGGAGAACTCGCTGAGCCCACCGGTGTTGGTGCGCCGTGCGGTCACCGCGCCGGCGGCGTTGCGGTCCACGGCGATGGCCATGGTGCCCCGGGATCCGAGGTCGATACTGGTTGCGGTCGGGGCGCCGTCGCGGTCGAACCCGGAGGCGTGCACCGCCGGGCCGGTGAACACGGTCTGCCCGGCGCTGTTGCGGGCGCTGTACTGGATGGTGGTGGGCTGCAGGCCGGTCTCGTCGAAGGAGACAGCGGTCTGCAGGGTGTCACCGATCCCGGACAGCCCCGACAGGCCCGGCAGGTCGTTGAGCCGCTGGCTGCCGACCGTCGGCAGACCGAACTCGTTGAACCCGGTGATGGTCGTGGCCGCCGGTGACACCGCCGAGGTGAGCCGGCCGATGGTGTGGTTGGCGTGCCCGGCTGCGGCGTCCAGCGACGCGTGCGGGCTGTCGTAGGCGAACGTGCTCACGTGACCGGGTCCGGCCTTGAACTCGTCGCGTTCGGCCACGCTCAGATCCCGCACCGCGGGAGTGATCTTGACCGTGCGGCCGAGGTCGTCGAACTCGGTGCGGTGGGTGTAGTCGGCGGCGC
>NZ_JBFAOU010000459.1:0-1436 GCF_040675365.1 Catellatospora sp. NPDC049609
TACCCAGCCAAGGTCCATGGCCGTCGGCTACACCATCGACGTCGTCCGTCGAAACCCGGCATGACCTGCCACAACGCTTATCTTCCCGGCATTGGTCCTTAACCACTACAGTGCTGAGGGCGGGCACTCCTTCGGCTCGGGCGAATTGACGCACACCGTCACGTGAGCAAACGGATCCGGGAGGTCGTCGGTACGCTGGGAAACGGTAGCGATGTCGTGGACCGTAGTGCGACCGGCAGCGGCAGCGGAAACTCCAAGTGCAGTAGCGACAACCACGCCCAACGCTGCTGCGGCGGCGACCTTTGCAACCTTCATTGCTGTCCCATCGTTCGTTGGAGTGCCTCTAACACTCCCTCAACAGCAGTACGCGTTAAGGCGGCGCGGCGGATCTACCGGAGGTATGCGTCGAGCCCCCCGCCGAGGTCGCGTCCGCGGGCGTGGTGTAGCAGCGGTCGGGTCTTGGGCTCGGGCGTAGCAAGATCGACGGCCATCGGATTGATCGTTCAAAGGCCGACCGTTTCTATTCAGGTTCGCGTGTCGGCTTCGCGTTTTGGTGATCGGCCTAACGATCTTGTGCGCAATAGTTGAGGTCGCGCGATGATCCGCCCCGCACGTCTCACCAGGTGATGGTGCGGTCAGAGACCAGGGCGGCGACGGCGTCGACGCTCTGCGGGAGCAGTTCACGTCGTCGGGTGAAACGCTGCAGCACCCGCCACCACTTCAGCTCGGCGATGGCGTGCTCGACAGCGATCCGCCGACTCGACTGATCCTTGCGCTTCAGCTCGTAGGCCACCCGGTAGGGCTCTGCGGCTCCTGGGCGCAGTTTCAACGGGGGTGCCTCGACCTGGCCCGGATGGCTCTTGGCCAGGCCCTGGTATCCGGCGTCCACGAGGATCCTGACTTGCGGGTAGGCGTCGAGCAGCGCGTCGATACCCTCAAGGCGGACCGCGGTGTGGTCGTGGACGCGGCCGGGGCGATGGGTGCCGCACCACAAGGTCGCTCCGGTTTCGTCGCTGATCACGGTGCTTTTGATGGTGTTCTGGCGGACCTTGCCGGACACGAACGCCTTGCGCCCGCCTCGGCCCGCCCGCGGCCGGCGGACCCTGATCTCGGTCGGCGTCCATGCGCAGCGTCACGCCCTCGGCGGCGGCGTAGGCGAACACGTCGGCCAGGGTCCGCAGCCGCACCCCGGTCGCGGTCGCGAACCCTCGCCCGGCCGGCAGCGGCCGGACCTGCCCGATCGCCCGCGTGACCTGTGGGTTGTCGAGGCATGCAGTCCGAGCCGGCCGGCTGGCCGAGTGTGCGGTCGACGTCGTCGGCCCAGACGCGTGGGTCATCGATGACACCGGCTTCCCGAAGGACGGCAGCGGGTCGCCGTGTGTGTCCCGGCAGTACTCCGGCACTCTGGGTAAGGTCGGCAACTGCCAGATAGGCGT
>NZ_JBFAOU010000460.1:0-1422 GCF_040675365.1 Catellatospora sp. NPDC049609
GCCGTCGCCGCCCTGGTCTCCGACCGCACCATCACCTGGTGATACGCCGGGAGGAGTCCACTGCGCGACCTCAGCTATTGCGCACAAGATCGTTACTGGTCGGTGCCGAGATGGGTGCGCTGATGTCGGATGTCGGTCTACATAGGGTGGCGGCCAGCGACTCGGGCGTCAGCCACCAACGAGCCAGCCGCTCGACGACACGAAGAACGAGCGCGCCTCATCAACAACCAAGTTATACATTCGCGTGTTCACGTTGTCGTCAACGTCAATTCCTTCGACCTTTCCGGCAATTCCTCGCATGGAGTGAATCTGGTCGCCGACGCGCAGGTGGCCTGCGGGAACCCAGCCTCTGCCGTTGGCATAAAACCGGTGGTCCATCGTCGTTTCAATCGATTGTCCGGAGATGCGAAGGCTAAGCGTAGAAACATCGATGTGGGAAATTGTTTTGCGTACCTTGTAGGCCCGCACTGAAAACGTTCCCGGCGCGGATCCAAACACGATATCGCCAACCGCGATGTCGGCAATCCTTCGACCGCCTGCCGGAGTGTGGACCTGTGTTTCGGCGGAAAAGGAGTTCTTGCCGCAGTCCCACGTCGGACACGTGTTCCACTGATCAGCATGAGCGGGAACCGTGCCGAGCATTCCTGCTAGCAGTGCGCTTAGTATGACAGCGAATCTGAGCGCTCGTTTGATACTCACGGTTCTCCTCGACTTTATACGGTCAGCTTTTGGGCGGCAAAGGGGTATGGGTCGGCTCGTTAAGCGCGGTGCGATCTTGCTCCCATGCCCTAGCACCGGTACACGCGTTGTACCGCCGTCGATCATCCGGCTGCTGGACAACCCATCAGGGCAGTACGTGTGGCCATAGTCAACTGGTTCCGGATGCCCGGGCGAATCATGGATGCCGTCGGTAACCGGTCCTGTACGAAGTCGGGCCGGGGCGTCGCCGGGTCGCAGAGGTGGATGACGGGGGACCAGGCGGTCACGTTCAATGGCTCTATGCCATGCGTCGGCCAGCAGAGCCCGAAAGACTACGTCCGATAAGCGGCTTTTGAGGGCTTTGAAGACTCGGTGATGGTGTCGCCGCCAGCACGGCGGCGTTGCAGGAGGTCGCGGGCGGGCTGGTGGTATCAGTAGGGCTTTGTTGGGTCGGTGGTCGGCGTTTGCGGCGGGCGGTTCTGATCTTTCGTCGGCAGGTGGGGCAGGCGCCGGTCCAGGTGGCGAGGAGTAGCTGGATCTCGCTGATGACCTTGTAACGGGTCGGGCCGGCGCAGCCGCTTTTGGGTCTTGGCGCAGCGTGGTGATGAACAGGTGCGCGGCGGTGACGAGGGTGACGTGGCGGTGCCAGCCGGTGAACGACCGGCCCTCGAAGTGGTCCAGGCCGAGGCCGGTCTTGAGTTCGCGGTAGTCGTGTTCGATCCG
>NZ_JBFAOU010000461.1:0-1409 GCF_040675365.1 Catellatospora sp. NPDC049609
TACTCCAGCCGCACTTCGCCGAGCCGGCGTCTTCGCTGGTAGTGGCTGACTTTTGCCCTGAACTGGTGGCGGCGACGCCACCATGACCATCTATTGATGTGGTCGCGGGACCGTTTCCGGGTGATCAGGTGCGCCAGGAGGCGTCGGACCTCGGCGAGGCTGAGGGGGACGAGTCCGTCCCGGTCGCAGTGCCCCTTTTTGTGTTCTTGGCGGTGACGGACAGGAAGGCGTGCGCCGCCATGGCGAGGGTTATGTGGCGGTACCAGGCGTCGTAGCGGCGGACCTGGTACTGGTCGAGCCCGACTTGTCCCTTTGCCGTCTGGAAGCACTCCTCAATCGCCCACCGGGTGCCGGCGACCCGGATCAGTTCTTCGGGGTCGGTGCCGTCCGGGCCGTAACAGAGGTGGTAGGCCAGTTCGGTCGGATCGGTAATCGAGCGGCGGATGAGCAGCCAGCGGGTGAACCCGTGTTCGGCGGTGCCGGTGTCGGGCAGGCTTGCCACCGCCCAGTCGTACAGGCGAGGGCCCTTGGCGCCGTCGCCGCAGCTGCGCCGCTTCCACGCGGCGTCCGGGGCCAGTCGGGCGAGGGTGTCGGCGCGGGCGCTGCCGCCTTCGGTCGGGATCTTCTGGTTGCAGGCCACGGCCAGCACATAGGCCGTGCGGCGGGCCTGCAGCCAGAACCGGAACTTGCTGTCCTTGCCGTAGGCTTCGTCGGCTGTCACCCACCGCGCCGGGATCCCGGCGTCCAGCGCCCGGCGCAGCATCGCCAGCCCGAGCGCCGGCTTGGTCGCGAACGCGACCTGCGGGGGCACTGCGGCTTCGGCGCGGCGTACGGGGTCGTCGCACCAGGTCTGCGGCAGGTACAACTCCCGGTCGATCAGCGTTCGCCCGTGCTGGGACGCGTAGGCCAAGAACACGCCCAGCTGGCAGTTCTCCGTCCGCCCGGCGGTGCCGGAGTACTGGCGCTGCACGCCGGCGGACCTGTCGCCCTTCTTGATGAACCCGGTCTCGTCGATGATCAAAACACCGTCCAGGTCGCCCAGGTGGTCGGCAACATAGCCGCGCAGGTCGTCGCGGACGGCGTCAGCGTCCCACGCCGCGTCGTTGAGCAGGCGCTGCATGCCGTCGGGCGTGTTCTCCCCGGCCGCCTCCGCCAACGTCCAGCCGTTCTTGTCCGACAGCGGCGACAGCAGCCCCAGCAGGTAGGCCCTGGCGCGCCGACGCGGCTCCACCCGCCGGAACCGGCCGGCGAACCGCGCCATCAGGTCGTCCAGGCCCGCCGCCCACCCCGCAAGATCCGCAACACTCACGAGCACGGGAGTCTACAATGGACCAACGCTGCGGTTCGGAAGGTGTCCCGCCAAGCGTGCCTAGCAGCGCAAACTCCTCGGCGGAAGTGCGGCTGGAGTA
>NZ_JBFAOU010000462.1:0-1403 GCF_040675365.1 Catellatospora sp. NPDC049609
TAGTACGGCAGTGCCGGTTCGTGCTCTGAGCTGCCCGGATGCGTGAGGGCGGCCACCGCCTGATCATCGAATGTTGTGGACAAGTCGATAAGCAAGACGGTGGCCGCTGCGCATAGCGTAGGGCCTGACGCATCACGGGTGTTCGACGAGGTGATGGACCGGATCGCGGGCCGGTTCACGCGGGTCGAGCCGCGGCTGGTGGCCAGGGATTTCGTGCGGGCGCTGATGGCGGCGGTGGACAGGAAGAACTGCTGGCAGCTGGCCGAGGCGGCCGGGCATGAGCGGCCCTCGCGGATGCAGCGGCTGCTGCGGGAGGCGGTGTGGGACGCCGAGGCCGTGGCCGCTGATCTGCGCAGCACCGTGGTCGGCGGGTTGGCGCACCCGGACGCAGTCCTGGTGGTCGACGAGACCGGGTTCTTGAAGAAGGGCGTGTACTCGGTCGGGGTCCAGCGCCAGTACTGCGGGACCGCCGGTCGGATCGAGAACAGCCAGGTCGCGGTCTTCCTGGCCTATGCGTCGCCGCGAGGTCGGGCACTGGTCGACCGCAGGTTGTACGTGCCGAAATCGTGGACCGTCGACGCCGACCGCTGCGTGCAGGCCGGCATCCCGCCAGGCCTGGAGTTCGCAACCAAGCCGGCCCTGGCTCTGCAGATGATCGACGCGGCGGTCGCCGCGGGCGTGCAGGTCGGGTTCGTCACCGCCGATGAGGCCTACGGCCGCGACCCGGCGCTGCGACAACGACTACGTGAGCTGGGCATCGGCTACGTCCTGGCCGTGGCCCGCAACCACTACGCCCAGGTCACCACGGTGGTCAAGGAGCGTGTCGACGTGACCGAGTCGTGGCTGTCGGAGCTGGCCTGGCAGCGACGCAGCTGCGGACCCGGCTCCAAAGGTGAGCGCTTCTACGACTGGGCGTGGGTCGGCATCCACGACGACGGACCCGGCCTGCACAGCCTGCTCATCCGCCGCAACAGCGACGGCGACCTCGCGTTCTACCGCTGCTGGACCCCGCGACCGGCACCGCTGCGGTCCCTGGTCCGGGTCGCGGGCAGCAGGTGGGCGGTGGAGGAGACGTTCCAGATCGCGAAGGGGCAGGTCGGCCTTGACCAGTACCAGTGCCGGACCTGGACCTCATGGCACCGGTTCACGATCTTGGCGATGCTGGCCTTGGCAGTCCTGACCCTCACCACCCTGGCCCTGGCCAGTACCCCTACGGCCGAGATGGTCGCCCTGACCGTCGCCGAGACTCGGCGCCTGATCAACGCGCTGCACCACACGCCACCCGACATCGGCCGCCTGCTGCGCTGGTCCTACTGGCGACGCCGACACCAAGCCCTCGCACGGACCAGCCACTACCGCCAGCGCGAGTTACAGCAGCTCAACCGTCAAACGTGACTGCCGTA
>NZ_JBFAOU010000463.1:0-1374 GCF_040675365.1 Catellatospora sp. NPDC049609
TGCGGACCGGCGCGTTCGTCCGGCGGAACTTCCGCTGGTTCGCCGTCGCGGTCGGGGTGCTGGCCGCCTGGTGGCTGCTGGCCCGGCCGTCGGTGCGGCACCACCCCCGTCGGCGGTGGCGACCACGGCGGCACCACCGGCGGTGCCGAGTCCGTCGCCGAGCCGCCCCCGGCCGAGCGCCTCGCCGAGCCGGTCGCAGCCCGCACCGGCCCGCCCGCTGGCGGCCGGGCCGGTCTCGCTGGAGCCCGACAACGGTCCCGGGCTGTTCGTCACCACCGCGGGCGGGCTCGGCGTGCTGCAACCGCTGTCGGCCGGCAGCGGCGCGGCGGCGCGCCGGCAGGCGACCTTCGAGGCGGTCGCGGGGCTCAACGACGCGAAGTGCTTCTCCTTCCGCGCCGCTGACGGGCGGTACCTGCGCCACTCGTCGTGGCGGCTGCGTCTGGACGCCCAGAACAGCACCGCGCTGTTCCGGGGCGATGCCACGTTCTGCGTACGAGCCGGCGCCGTCACCGGCACGGTGCTGCTGGAGTCGTCGAACTATCCGGGCTGGTTCGTGCACCGGCGCGGCAGTGAGATGTGGGTCGACCACAGCGACGGTTCGGCCGCCTTCCTGGCCGACAGCTACTTCCGGGTGCGGCCCCCGCTGGCCGCATAGCCCGGCCGACCGCCGGTCCCCGCCGTGCCCGCCGTCGTGGCACGGCGGTGTGGCGCCTGACGTGGCGCCGCGCCGATACGGGGCGATCACGTGACCGAAACATTTTCGCCGCATCTTGACGCGCGTCATGTTATCGGTCACATTCGACGGACGGGACAGTCGGGCGCGAGAACCACGCAGCGCCATAGTCACCGTCTGGAGCGGGCGGCGTCATTCATGACGCGCTCCACGGTGCACCTGTGACCGTCGGCTTCGCTCATCATCTCCGCGTCACCCAGCAGCACCGTGGACGGCCGTCCTGACGAATCACACGGCCGATGACGGCGCCGCGTCGTGCCCGCCCACCCGTCCGCCCTGACCGACTCCGAAGGAGGATGCCGTGACCGGCATCAGCAACCTCGCACCGCCCGCCTCCCGGCGGCGAACCTGGCGCGCCGTGGTGACCACAGCCGTGGTCACGGCACTGGCCAGTGCCGGCATGGCCATCGTCGCCACCACCGGCGCCCAGGCCGCGACCGTCGACACCAGCGCCTGGTACATCCTGGTCAACCGCAACAGCGGCAAAGCCCTGGACGTGTACAACTTCTCCACCGCCGACGGCGGCCGCATCACCCAGTGGACCCGCGGCACCGCCAACAACCAGCAGTGGCAGTTCGTCGACTCCGGCGGCGGCTACTACCGCCTCAAGTCCCGCCACTCCGGCAAGGTCCTCGACGTCT
>NZ_JBFAOU010000464.1:0-1370 GCF_040675365.1 Catellatospora sp. NPDC049609
CCGCGGCGACCGGGTTCCAGCTGTACCTGGACCAGGCGTACCCGCCGGCGGTGGGTCAGCAGGTCAACGACAGCGTGGCCGAGCTGGTCGCCGGGAAGAAGAAGCCCGAGGAGATCGTCAAGGACATCACCACGGTGGCCAAGAGCCAGTAAGGTACCGCGCCGGTGGCCGCACCGGCGCCGCACGACGACCGGCCACGCGCGACGGGAGCAGGGACGATGACGCAATCGACGGCGATCCGGAAGGATCCGGGCTCCCGCGCCGCAGTGCCTTCGCCACGGGGATCGGCGGCCGCGCGCGGGCGCGGCCGCCGGCCCCGGCAGCTCGCCGCGATCGTGCTGTTCCTCGCGCCGGCGCTGGTGCTGTTCCTGCTGCTGGTCATCGCCCCGATCCTGGTCGCGGGCTACGTCAGCCTGTACAAGTGGAACGGCTTCAACCTGCCGGAGAACTTCGTCGGGCTGGACAACTTCACCCGCGCGTTCGAGGATCCGACGTTCCTGGGCGACCTGTGGCGCACCGGAGTGCTGATCGGGCTGTCGCTGGTCATCCAGCTGCCCGTGTCGCTGGGCCTGGCCATGCTGCTCAACCAGCAGCTCAAGGGCCGCAGCGTGTACCGGCTGATCTTCTTCGCGCCGTACGTGCTCTCCGAGGTCACCACGGCGGTGCTGTTCACCCTGGTGCTGTCGCCGAACCGGGGGCTGGGCCAGCAGATCGCCGGGTGGCTGGGCATCGACGCGCTCAACGGCGCGGTGTTCGCCGACCCGGACACGGTGCTGTTCGCGCTGTTCTTCGTGATCTCGTGGAAGTACTTCGGCTTCCACATGATCCTCTACCTGGCCGGCCGGCAGGGCATCCCGCGCGAGCTGACCGAGGCCGCGACCACCGACGGCGCCGGCCCCTGGCAGGTGTTCCGGCACGTGACACTGCCGCTGCTCGGCCCGACCATCCGGATCAGCGTGTTCCTGTCGGTCATCGGCAGCATCCAGCTGTTCGACATGGTCTGGGTGCTCACCGGCGGCGGACCCATCCACGCCTCGGAGACCATGGCCGTGACCATGTACCAGTACGGCTTCCGGCGCTTCGAGGTCGGCTACGCCAGCGCGATCTCGATCGTCATGTTCCTGATCAGCCTGGTGTTCGCCCTGTTCTACCAGCGGTTCGTGCTGCGCCGCGACACCGAGGGCGCCCTCACCACGATGGGAGACCAGCGTTGAGCCGGACCGTCACCCCCGCCGACCGTGCCCGGCGTACGGTGCTGCACCTGGTGTCCATCGTGATCGGCGCGCTCATCGTGGTGCCGGTCGGGTTCGGGGTGCTCGGCGGGTTCAAGGACAACGGCCAGCTGTCCACGAACCCCCTGGGCTGGCCCG
>NZ_JBFAOU010000465.1:0-1357 GCF_040675365.1 Catellatospora sp. NPDC049609
GTTGGACGGGGTGGTGCTGCCGGAGGCGCGGGTGCGGCCTGCGGTGGCGGCGCGGCGGCCGCGGGTTCGGTGATCGGGGGCGCGGCGGGCGGCGGCGCGGCGGGCGGCGGCGCGGTCTGGGCCTGCGCCTGGGCCTGAGCCTGGGCCTTGGCCTCCGCCGCCTTCTTCTGCTCCTCTTCCTCCTTCTTCTTCTTGCCCCACTTGAACGGGTTCATGAAGCCCGCGGCCTCATGTTCCAGATCATCCAGCCGGCTGTCGTTCTTCTGCGGCTCGCTCATCAGTCCCCCTGCTGCGAATGGCCACGGCGCGTGATTGATCACGCCGCCGACGCCAGACTAGCCCCGGTTGAAACCGTTTCGGACTGGTTCGCCGGAACCGCGCGTGGGGCACAATAGGCCCCGTTCCGATCATCCGTACGAAGACGAGGCGCAGCATGTTCGCACATCCGCTCGGCGACGGGGCGGAGCTCCGCCCGCTGGAGCCGTGGCAGGCCGAGGAGTTCCTGACGCACATGGACCGGGCACGGGCCGACGTGGACGAGTGGATCCCGTTCGCCACCCGCTCCACCGATCTGGACGCCGCCCGTCACACCCTGCAGCGGTACGCCGACATGCAGGCCGCCGACACCGGGCGCATCCTCGGCATCTGGCTCGACGGCACGCTCGTCGGCGGCTGCATGGTGTTCGGCTTCGACGCCGGATCCGGCAACTGCGAGGTGGGCGTCTGGCTCGAACCCGCCGGCCAGGGCCGGGGCCTGGTCACCCGCGCCGTGCGGCACCTGCTCGACTGGGTGTTCGGGGTGCGCGGGATGAGCCGCGCGGAGTGGCACACCAGCCCGAAGAACGCGCGCAGCCTGGCCGTCGCGGAGCGGCTCGGCTTCACCCGCGAGGGGGTCCTGCGCGAGTCGTACCCGTACCGCGGCGTGCGCCACGACACCGTGATCCTGTCGGTGCTGGCGCACGAGTGGCAGGCCCGGCCCGCCTGAGCCGGATTGCGGATCCTGATCGGACGGAGCATCATTGACGAAGTTGATGATTCCGTCCTGGGGAGGATTCATGTCGATGACGCACGCCCGCGCGACGGGGGCACGGCGATGACGGGGCGGGTGGCGTACCCCCGCGTCTCACCGTGCCTGCACTGCGACCGCCCGGTGCTGCGCGACAACGACGGTCGCTGGATCCACGCGGACCTCAGCTACGTCTGCCGCGACCGGTGGGGCGGTCTCACCGCGACCACCGCGGAGCCCGCACCGGCCCCGCGCGCCTGACGTGCCGGAGACGGCAGCACCAGGTTGGCGTACGCGTCGTCCCGGTGCACCGCCAGCAGCGCCTGGTACGCCGTCATCCGGGCCGGGTCG
>NZ_JBFAOU010000466.1:0-1353 GCF_040675365.1 Catellatospora sp. NPDC049609
GGACACCACCAGCGAGTCCCTCCGCGCCCTCAAACGCCGCCTCTCCGACGTCGTGTTCCGGGCACTCCTCACCGACGCTTGACAAGGAGCAAGTGGACGTGACCCGGTCGGGCGCGGGCCCGGCCGTAAACCCGCAGGCAGCAGGGTTGCAGCACCGCCCACTGTGCGTCGGTCGGGTCGAACCGCCTCGTCACCGCCCTCGTGGGCACGAGGTCTCCGGTAGGGGGTTCTACTTGGTCGTAGAACCCCCTACCGGAGACCTCGCTTTTCATCGATCACCGACACGCTATGACTTCGAGAAACTGCCTAAGCATGGGAGGCGACGCCTGCGGCTAACGCTAGGATCAGCCGCCATGTACTCGGAGGTCATCATCACCTGCCAGCGGCTACTTCCAGCGCGTTGGATCATCGAGGATGACCTCAGGAATGGTTCCGCCGTGTGAGTAGTCGAGATCGGCTTTCGCGTAGTAGGTGTCTCCGTTCGGAGTCACAATGAACACTGGTGTGCGAAGGCCCCTAGTTCCGGGGACAACCAGATTTGCCCCGACCCTGAAGGTATCAATTGTCGCACCACCCCCCCTCGAAAACGCGGCCTCGGCGGCAGCTTTCGCGCGTTCTGCGGCCAAAGGCTGGGGCAACCGTGGCAGTTGCCTCAGTTCCTCTGCCAACGCCCCGGGGCCACTTTCCCTGTCGTAGGTCAAGCCAACAATGCCACCCGCGCGCTTTGCTTTGTCACGTTCCCGCTTTGTGTACCCAGCGGGAAACGTCCAGGCCCGCGTGCCTGATCCTCCGACGCCGCCGCGTCCTATGCCGCCGCCGATTCCGGATGGGCCTCCGCGGCCGCCGGGTGCGCTTTGAATGCCGTATCCGCGGCCGAAGGGGATGCGGATTCTTGTGCGGGGGACGCCCATGGCGCTGGCTGATTCGTTGGCTGCGAAGTGGAAGACGCTGAATTGGTAGTCGCCGCGGGTGCCGGTGGTCCATGTTCCGGTGTTGGCGTCGACGTATCGGTCGGGGACCGTGTCCCAGTCGGCGTGGTGTCCGTCGAGGTTCAGTGGTCCTCTGGCTTCGGCCTTGTCGGCGTGGTCGAGGATGGCCTGGTAGGGGTCGTTGGGGTTGTCGAGGTTGGGTGCGGGTGGGGTTTCGTAGTCGGGGACCTGCGGGGGGTTGGGTTCGCTGACGGGGTCGGGGACGCAGATTTCGGGGCAGGGGTTGGTGCTTTCGCCGCCGTCTCCGATGGGCTCGCCGGACAGTCCGGTGGGGTCGATCATGCCGATGGGGTTGTTGGCGGTGTAGGTGTAGAGGTTGGCGGTGGTGGGGTTGGTGTAGTCGAGGTCGGGGGTGGTCAGGAAC
>NZ_JBFAOU010000467.1:0-1352 GCF_040675365.1 Catellatospora sp. NPDC049609
GTCGTTGCCGCCGTACAGCGTGATCACGACAGCCGCGGCTTCGGTCGCCAAGTGCGGATCACCGAAGCGCTGAAGCAGATTGCGCCGGTGGGTTGGCATGGGTACCTGAAAGCGGAAATGGTTGGCCGTGTCGACAAAGGCAAATTGGTCGACTGGCGTGGTGGCCGGCGCTGGGTGGAGGTCCTCGACATTCTGGCAACCGAGCAGGGTCTCTCTGCAGAGGTCGACTGGAACAAGCGCGAGATCTTCATCGGCGAGAAACGCCCGGTGTACGCGCCGGCAACTGCTGTAGCAGCGGCCAAGGTGCCGCCCCCGCCTCCGCCGAAACCTCAGTGGGTGGCCAAGCCGGGCAGCACGCTTAAAACCTCCGTCCAGGAGTGGGGCAAAAAGGCTGGTTGGGACGTGGTGTGGAACGCCGACTACGACTACCCCATCAAGGCCTCGCTCACTTTCGAAGGGTCTTTCCTAGACGCCATTACCACGCTGTTCCGGAGCTACGAGAAGGCTGAAAAGCCGTTCTGGGTCGACGTGTACCAGAAGCAAACTCCGCCCGTCCTGGCCATCTCAGCGAGAAACTGAACATGAATTTGAAGCCTTTGATCGCGAGCTTCCTGCTCGTCGCCGCAAGCGGCTGCACGATCAGCAATGTCAACGACACCATGCGCCGTGCCGAGGATGCGAGCGAGTCGGCCGAAGGCCTCGCCGCCAGTATGCGGTCGCGCCAGGATACGCCGGCAAGGCCAACCGTTCGCTACTCCGACACTCCGTGGGTATCGACTCGCCCAATCAACCTGAAGATCGACGGGATCCCGGACGCGCTTAACTGCGACATCACCTACTCGCCGACGGCCGACGTCGACATTTTTCAGGTCGGTCAGGAGATCACAAAATGGTGTGGCATACCGGTTCGTGTCACTCCGGATGTGACCCTGACAGGCAGTAGCGCTTCTAGCTTCTCGCTGCCTCCGCTGGGCGAGCAACAGGGCTCCGCCGCCAATCCTGGCGGCGCCATGGGGCTTCCGCCGCTGCCGGCACTGCCCCAGGGGGGCTCGGCATTGGGGGCATCGTCCGGTGGCCGCAATTTGTCTATCAGCGGATTAAAGTGGAAGGGCGGCCCGGCCAAGGGGCTGCTCGATATGGCTACCGTGCGTCTGGGACTCTCCTGGAAGTATAGCGCTGCGGAAAACCTGGTCACTATCTTCTACGTCGACACCAAGACGTTCCGCCTGTATGCAATCCCTTCGGTCACCGACATGACTTCTGTCGTGTCTTCAGGAACCACTTCTGCTGCTGGGGTAAGCAACTCCGGTACCAGCAACTCAGGCAGTGGCGGTGGGATATCGGGCAACTCC
>NZ_JBFAOU010000468.1:0-1346 GCF_040675365.1 Catellatospora sp. NPDC049609
GTCGGCGCGGTCGGAGCCGAGGTGGTTGAAGTCCTGGTTGAACCGGATGACCGGCGCCGTGACGGCGGTCAGGTTAACCACCGGTGCCGACCTGTTCCGGGCCGAGACCGACGTGCCCAGCCGGGTGCTGCGCCTGCTGCGCGGCTCGGACAGCCGGCTGCACCTGGCGCTCGCGGCGCGGCTGGGGGAGATGTCGGTGCAGCTGGGCCGACGCCCGGTGCCGGTGCTGATGGCCACCCCGACGCACGCCAACGGCCGGTTGGCGCCGGAGGTGCTGCTGCGGCGGCTGGAGCAGGCCGAGCGTGAGGGCTGGCAGCCCTGGGGCATCGACCTGGACCAGGCCCTGCTGCGGCTGCCGCGGGAGGTGGACCGGTCGGTGGCCACCGCGGCGCTGCGGCTGCGCTCACCCGCCGGTGCCGCCTTCGCGCGCTGGATCAGCGGCCCGGTGCCCGATCCGGTGTCGCTGCGGCGGGACCAGACCGCCGGCACGACACCCCCGCGGCACTACTGGGAGCACGGGCCGGCACAGCGCCGAGTCGTCGCGATCGAGCCGCCGTCGCATGTCGGCCCGCTCATGCGGGAGCTGATGACGATCAGCCGCGCCGATCGTCCGGCGTGGTCGGTCGGTGACATCGAGCTGCCGGAGCACTGGGCGGCCGCGCTGCCCTCGCACCGCGAGGTGGTCGCGGCGGCCGCGCTGCCGAGGCTGGCGGCACTGGCCGACACCGACCAGGAGGGCGGTGGCGTGCTGCTGGCCCACCTGGCCGAGTGCGCGGGTCCGGCGGGTCCGGCGGTGAGCCTGGCGCTGGCGTACGGTCTGGCCGCCCGCTCCGCGTCGGACCGGATCGGGGCGGTGGACGGGCTGCTCGGCCTCGCCGCGACCGGTGACCTGGACGGCGCGGCCGTGGGCCGCGAGCTGGGTGAACTGGCCGCCGCCGGGGTGCTGAAGGTGAACCGGATCGCCACCGCCCTCGACGACGCCGCAGCCGCGGGCGCGGTCATGGCCGTGTGGCAGATCGCCGCGGCGGCGCTGGAGCCACTGTCCGAGCTGGACAAAGCGCGACCGGGAACGGCCGACCTGCTGGCCGTCGCGGCCCGCTGTGCCCGCTCCGTCGGCGTGACGGCGCTGCCGCCGTGGGTGGCCACGCTGGCCGCGCGAGGCGGTTCGAGCCGCCTCACGGCCGAGGCCCGCGAACTCCGGTCCGCGCTGGCCGGCTGAGGCGCGAGCGGGCACCTTGCGGTTGCGATTGCGGCTGCGGCGCGGCGGCGCCGCCGCCCGCTTTTGATAGACGTTGGCCTATCTGGATGACTTCGATCTCGAAAACTTCATCCAGATAGGCCAACGT
>NZ_JBFAOU010000469.1:0-1318 GCF_040675365.1 Catellatospora sp. NPDC049609
TAGTCGCCCCCGGTTGTCCTCCTGGGCCCGCCGCCTGGGTGCGGCGGCGTTCGTCGGCGATCATCGTGCGCCAGACGTGATCGGCGAGGCGGCGTTTCAGGCAGCGTTGTGCTTCTCGGCGTGTTTTGCCTTCGGCGATCTTGGCCTGGTAGTAGATGTGGCCTCGGGTTCCGGGCATGCGGATCTGCGTGATGGCCACGGTGTGCAGAGCCGTGTTGAGCTGGCGGTCTCCAAGTCGTGACAGTCGGTGGCGTGCGCGCTCCGCGCTGGCGATCTCGATGGGGGCGGTGCCGGCGTACTGAGCGAAGGCGCTGGCGGTCGGGAAGCGGGTGGGGTTTCCGGTCCGGCCAAGCAGACGAGCGGCGGTCACGGCGCCGATGCCTGGAGTGTCGGTCAGCCGGCTCTGGGACTCGGCGACCAGCGCGGCCATGACTTTGGCGTTGTCCTTCAGCTTCATGTCCCATGTCTGGATCTCGGTGATCAGGTCCGTGGCGAGGCGGTGGCGGGTGAGTTCGGCGGGGCCGATGGGCGCGACCGTCTCCAGCAGCTGCTCAGCTTTGGCCGCGGATAGGTCGCGTGGTGCCCCTCCGGGCAGCAGCGCCCGCAGCAGCGCGTGAAGCTGGTTGACCGCGCGCACTCTGGACTGCGCGAGGTTGGTGCGCCGTTCATCCAGCAGCGCCAGCGCGTCGTGTGAATTCTCGGGCTGCACGGGCCGGGCGTCACCGTGGAGAGCGGCCACGCACGCCGCTGCGGCAGCGTCGATGCGGTCGTTCTTGCGGCCTGCACCGCGTGAGAGCTGGCGGACGCGGGCGGTGGCGGCGGGTGGGACGTCAACGACCTGCTCGCCCCGGGCGAGAAGCCATTCGGTCAAGTGGTGGCCCAGGCCCCGGGCGTTCTCGATGGCCCATCGCCGGGTGGGCCACTGGCAGGCCCAGTCCAGCATGCGCTGGTATTCCTGAAGCGTCGCGTCGATCCGGATCGACGCCTGGTCGCGGTTGGTCGCGGGATCGACGGCCGTAGCCGTGTGAGTCGACTTGTGTGGATCAACGCCGATCAGCATCATCAGAGGTCGTCTCCTGCTCCGAGGTGGGGTCAGTGGAATCCGCGGCTGACATCCCGACTTCGAGAAACGTGGGGTGGCCGATGCTCATGCCTCTGTTGAGTCACGCCGCGAACGGACACCGGACAGGTCGACACACCCAAAGAGAGCCAACCCGTGCGGGCGGCAGGAAGTACTCGAGTCAGCCTGCCCGGCGTCCTGCGGCACGTTACGGGCGGCCAACCCGATCACGAACACCGCTATCCCAATACAAGTCGG
>NZ_JBFAOU010000470.1:0-1315 GCF_040675365.1 Catellatospora sp. NPDC049609
GGGGTGCGGCCGCGTTCGGCTTGCTCGGTCGCGAGGGCGTCGGCGGTCTGCGGGATGAGGGTGGCCATGTGGGGTCGGGGGACGCCGCCGAGCGTGGTGACGATGGCGTGGTGGATGCCGCGGGCGCCGATGGTGGGGTTGCCGAGGTAGATGATCGTGTGGCGGGTCGGGTCCAGGCCGGTGAGCGCGGCGCGGACCGCGACGGTTTTGCCGGCGCCGACTTCGCCGGTGATGACGCCCAGGGCGCGTTCGGTGACGCACCAGGTGATCCGGGCGATGGCTTCGGCGTGGGCGGTGTGGCGGTGCAGCGCGCCCGGGGCCAGGCCGCGGCCGAAGGGCATCTTCGACAGGCCGTAGTGGGCTTGCAGCCGTTCGATGGTCACGGTTTCTCCTGGTCGCGCAGGGCGGCGTAGTTGACGCGTTCGGCCAGGACCTGGTCGTGGACGGCGTCGATGAGGTGCAGGTAGTTGATGCCGGTTGCCGCGGGCGGGTCGGTGTCGAGGTGTTCGGGTCGGGCTTTGGGGTGGGCGTGGCGGCCGATGCGGAACGCGACGGCCAGGCCGTGGCTGCGGCCGTGGTGACGGACCTCGATGTCGGTGAGGTCGAACGGGTCGAAGACGAGTTCGACTTTGCGGCCGGTCAGGATCGGGTCGACCTGGTAGGTGTTGTTGTGCAGCGACACCGTGGCGGTCTTGGTGACGGTGCGCTGCGTCGACCACAAGAACGCCTCCCGCAGCTGCGCCGGGCTGGGGGTGGGCAGCGGCTGGGTCACGCCGTCGCGCCAGCGGGCCAGCGGCGCCATGCCGGTGCCCGAGTGCGTGCTGGTGTGGTAGACCGTCTCGACCCAGGCGGTGAACAGCCGGTTGAGTGTTGCCAGGTCACCGACCTGCGCCTCTTCGCCCTCGACGGTGGGTAGTTCGACGAGGAACTGCTCTCTGACGGTCCGAAAGAACCTTTCGATCTTGCCCCGGCCCTGCGGGCGGCCGGGCGTGGAGTGCACGAGCTTGACGCCCAGGCTGGCGCAGGCGCGCAGCAGCCACGAGTCGACGAACGCTGACCCGTTGTCCACGTAGATCGACCCCGGAACGCCGCGGGCGGCCAACGCGGGACGCAGCGCCGCGGCCAGCCGGATCGTGTCCTCGGCGAACCCGAACCGGTGGCCCATCACCGCCCTGGAGTGGTCGTCGATGAACGCGAACAGATATGTCTTGCGCCCGGCCACGCGTGGGCCGTGCAGTGCGTCGCCGGTCCACAACTCGTTCGGCCGTGACGCCTCGAACCGGCCGAATACCGCCGGCGCATCCTGCGCCGGCGC
>NZ_JBFAOU010000471.1:0-1314 GCF_040675365.1 Catellatospora sp. NPDC049609
CCAGTGAAGATGGTGATGGTCTCACCGCTCGGGTCTGACTCCGAGGTTCCTTGACTCGAAGTTGATGTCGTTAGCGGGATTTGTCGGCTCCAGTGGGTGAGACCGCTGGTCGTGCACGCGGCCGGCCGGGCTCGCGTGACTTGATAAGAGCTTGTGCACCCAAGCCCCGTCACTGGTCTGTCCGCTCACCCGGCCGGTCGTGTGCCTGGTTCTCCTACGAGAAAAGGCAGGCAGATCAAGCATGGCGAAGACGAAGCGGGCTGTCATCGGTGGGGTCGACACGCACGGACTGACCCACCACGCAGCGGTGATCGATGAGCAGGGCCGGCTGCTGGACGACGCCCAGTTCACGGCGGACACCGCCGGATACCGCCAGCTGGCGGCGTGGCTGCGCCGCCACGGCGACGTGCTCAAGGTCGGTGTCGAAGGAACCGGCAGCTACGGCGCCGGGCTGGCCACGTTCCTGCTCGAGCAGGGTGTCACCGTGCTGGAGGTCGACCGGCCAGACCGGCGCACCCGCCGTCGTCGGGGCAAGTCCGACGCCATCGACGCCGAGGCCGCGGCCCGTGCCGCGCTGTCCGGGACGGCTACTGCACTGCCACGCGGGCGCCATGGGGTGATCGAGTCGATCCGGGCGCTGCGGATCGCGCGCTCGGGTGCGGTCAAGGCCCGCACCGCGGCGATCAACTCGTTGAAGAGCCTGCTGGTGACCGCGCCTGCGGCGTTGCGCGAGTCGTTGGCGGGCAAGGGCAGCTCGGCGCTGGTGGCCGCGTGCGCGCGGCTGCGTGCCGGCGATGACCTGTCCGACGCCACCACAGGTGTCAAGGCTGCGCTGGTGGCGGTGGCCCGCCGCGTCACGCAGCTGGACGCGGAGATCGCCGCCTCGGACGCCCGGCTCGGTCAGCTTCTGGCCGCCGCGGCCCCGACCACGATGGCACTGAAAGGCATCGGCCCGGACCACGCCGGTCAGCTGCTGGCCACCGCCGGCGCCAACCCCGAACGGCTGCGCGGCGAGGCTGCCTTCGCCCACCTGTGCGGGGTCGCGCCGATCCCCGCCTCCTCGGGCAAGACCAACCGACACCGGCTGCACCGCGGCGGAGACCGAGACGCCAACCGAGCTCTGCACCTGGCCGTCGTGGTCCGCATGCGCTATTGCCAACGCACCCGCGCCTACGTCACCCGCCGCACCACGGACGGCCTGGCCAAGCCCGACATCATGCGCTGCCTGAAGCGATATCTCGCCCGCGAGGTCTATCACGCGATCAAGGCCGACTTCGAAGCACTCCATCGGGCTTGACTTCTATAAGAGCATCC
>NZ_JBFAOU010000472.1:0-1306 GCF_040675365.1 Catellatospora sp. NPDC049609
ACCAACGACGGCGTGGTCGAGATGATCCGGCAGATCAAGGTCGCCAAGGATGTCGCGGTCAAGGCGCGCACGTCCGCGATGATCACCCTCAAAGCCGTCATCGTCACCGCGGTTCCCGAGCTGCGTGAGCAACTGCAACCGCTGTCGAAGATGGCCCTGATCGACCGGTGCGCCAGCCTGCGCCCCGGCAGCGTGACGACCGTCGCCGCGGCGACCAAGCACACGCTGCGCGCGATCGCCCGCCGCTGGCAGCAGCTCAACGACGAGATCAAGGGCCACGAGAAACTGCTGGCGAAGCTGACCGGCGAGCTCGTTCCGCAACTGGTCGCCGCGTTCGGCGTCGGCGCGGACACCGCCGCTGAACTGCTCATCGTCGCCGGCGACAACATCGACCGCGTGCGTTCTGAAGCTGCCTGGGCACGTCTATGCGGCGTCGCTCCGATACCAGCCTCGTCGGGCCTGACCAACCGCCACCGGCTCAACCGCGGCGGACACCGCCAGGCTAACGCTGCTCTCTACCGGTCGGTCATCGTCCGCATGCAGCATCATCAGCCCACCCGCGCCTACGTCGCGCGCCGCACCGCCGAGGGCAAGACCAAGTCCGAGATCATCCGCTGTCTCAAGCGCCTACTCGCCCGCGAAATCTGGGCGCTGCTACGCCCGCTACGCAGCAACAACAGGACCGCCGGAGCCGCTACTTGACAGTTATAGGAGCGTCAACGCGCCCATGGAGAACTTCTCCTCCACACTGAAGATCGAACTCGTACACCGGAGCTCATGGCGCACACGCGACGACGCCGAGAACGCGATCTTCGCCTACATCGACGGCTGGTACAACCCCGAACGCATCCACAAGGACCTCGACCGGCTGTCCCCAGACGAGTACGAAGCCGCATGGCACGCAAAGAACATCGATACACCCGACCCAGCGAACACCACCCTTGAGCAGGCCATAGCCTGCCAACCCCCTGATGTTCCCCGGGTTTCACGGAGTCGTTTTGGTCGGTTCAGGCGGCTGCCAGAGCCATCAAAGGACTCACACGTTCGTACTCGATGGGGCTGAGCATGTTCAGTGAGCTGTGTCGGCGCTGCCGGTTGTGGAAGATCTCCAGGTAGTCGAAGATTGCGTTGGCCAGCTCGATGCGGGTTTTCCACCGCTGCCGGTCGAGCAGTTCGGTCTGCATCCGGCCCCAGAACGACTCCATCATGCCGTTGACGCTCCTATAGCTGTCAAGTAGCGGCTCTCGCGATGCCGTTGTGGCTGCGTAGCGGGCGTAGCAGTGCCCAGATTTCGCGGGCGAGTAGG
>NZ_JBFAOU010000473.1:0-1291 GCF_040675365.1 Catellatospora sp. NPDC049609
GCTCCTGACTTGTCTACTGAGGGCAGACACGAAGGGTTGCGGCCCATAGTGTTGCGGGTGCCGGCCGGCGCAGGTTCGCAGGCTCCTTGCCGCCTTCGGGCTGGCTCATTGATAGCGTGCCGGGCCGGTCGGCACCCGGCCGTGGTGTGGCTCGACAGAGGCATGCGGACGATCTTCCCCAAGTCAGGGTGCCCACCGCGGCGACGCCCCCGCCCCGTCGTCTCATGGGAGCCACCACCCGTGATCACCATCGGTATCGACCCGCACAAGTCCTCGTTCAGCGCCGTCGCCCTCGACCCCACCGGCCAGCATCTGGCCGCGCGCCGTGTCACCGTCAACGCCGCAGCGTTCAAGACGCTCATGGCGTGGTCCGCGGACTGGCCGCAGCGGCGCTTCGCCGTCGAAGGCGCGGCCGGGCTGGGCAGGCCCATCGCCCAACTGCTGGCGGCAGCCGGCGAACATGTCGTCGACGTGCCCGCAACCCTCAGCGTCCGTGCCAGGCTGCTGGACACCGGCGGCGGCCGCAAGACCGACATCCACGACGCCGCCAGCGTCGCCCACGTCGCTCAGCGCAGCCGCAAGCTGCGCACCGTCGTCGCGGAAGATCAGACCGTGCTGCTGCGGATGCTGGCCGAACGCCGCGACGACCTGGCCCACGAACGCGTCAGGATCACCAATCGCCTCCACGGCCTCCTGCGCGACCTGGTCCCCGGCGGCGCCGCTCTTGGCCTGTCCGCTACCAAAGCCGCAGCCCTGCTGCGCACAATCCGGCCGATCACCGCAGCCGACGCCTGCCGCCGCGACCTCGCACGGGACCTGGTCGACGACCTCCGACGCACCGATCGGCTGCTCAAGGCCAACGAGAAGCAGACCGACCATGCTCTGACCGTCGCCGGCAGCAGCCTCACCCAGATCCACGGCCTGGGCACCGTACTGGCCGGCAAGATCATCGGTCACGTCGGCGACGTCACGCGCTTCCCGACCGCAGACCACTTCGCCAGCTACACCGGGACCTCGCCGCTGGACGCCTCCAGCGGCGAACGCCGCCGCCACCGCCTCAACACCGGCGGCAACCGCCAGCTCAACTCCGCACTGCACACCATCGCCGTCTGCCAGGCCCGCGATCCAGGGCCCGGCCGCGACTACTACCAGCGCAAACTCACCGAGGGAAAGACCCCGGCCGAGGCACGCCGAGCGCTCAAACGCCGGCTTGCCAACGTCATCTACCGCTACCTCATCAAAGATCAACAGCAGATGGTCGTTGCGGCCCCTTGACACACAGAGGCGCTAT
>NZ_JBFAOU010000474.1:0-1289 GCF_040675365.1 Catellatospora sp. NPDC049609
GGTCTCGGCGTAGGCCTGCGGTGAAAGTGTGTAGTTCGGGGCAGGTCGGCGGCTTCAACGGCGGTGAGCCAGGTGTCGAGTCGGTGTCCATGGAGACCACAGAGGATCTTGGCGAAGTCCGCGACGAGCTCGGCTGTCCTCTCCAGTTGCGGGCAGCGTGCCTGGATGGCTTCGAGCTGCTGCTTGTGGTCGTCGCGGACGTCGTCGGGGTGACGGGTGATCCAGCCGGTGACCTGGCGGGGTTTGGCTGGGGCCGGGGTGCGGGCGGCGGGGCTGCCGTGGGCGCGCAGGGGTTCGAGGTATCGGCGCACGGTGCGGGGGCTGCCCTGGTAACCGCGGGCGCGTAGTTCGGTGGTGAGCTGTTCGGCGTCGGTGCAGCCTGCGTTCCAGCGGGCGTCGAGGTAGTCCTTGTGCGGATCGAGGGGGCTGCGGCGGCGTCTGCTGATCATGAGTTGGTCGATGCTGGTCGCGTCGGCGTAGCGGGCGACGGTGTCGGGGCTCAGGCCCATGATCGAGGCGACGACCTGGCGTTGCATGCCTTTGTCGAGGTGTTCACGCACGGCCGTGTAGCGTTCCCGCAGTCTGGTCGCGGCCGGCGTTTCGGGCGCGGTGGGCAGCTGCCCGCCCGGCTCTGGCGAGCCTGCGGCTGGCGGCGGCGCGGGTTCGGGCAGGCAGGTGCGGTGTTGTACGACGGTGCGGTGCACGGCTTCGCACAGGTTGTGCCACAGGTGCCAGCGGTCGGCGACCTGTATCGCGTGGGGTGCGCCGGTGCGGGCTCCTTCGGCGTAGGCGCCGGCACGGTCACGGCAGATGATCTCCACTCCCGGGTGGGACTGCAGCCATCGGGCCAGCGTCGCGGCCTCTCGGTCTGGCAGGACGTCCACCGGGCGGCGGGTGTGCATGTCCAGCAGGATGGACCCGTACTGGCGGCCCTTGCGGAAAGCGAAGTCGTCGACGCCCAGGACGATGACGTCACCCGCGCCCGGTTCGGGCGTTGCGCGCAGGAGGTTCAGCAGGGTGTCGCGGCTTGCCGGGATCATCATCGATGACGAGAGCCTGGCACCGGGTCGGCCGGCCAGCGCGACGGCGATCGCCGTCAACGTTTCGCGCAGTACGGGGCTGTAACGCGCGTGTGGTGTGGTCAGGTTCGGGAACTGTTCGGCGAACGTCCGCCGCAGGCAGCCCGGCGCGGCACAGACGAAGCGCCTGACCTGCAGCTGGATCCTGACCGGCCGCCCGGCGACCGCCGCGTCGGCCAGACTGCGCAGGTAACGGCCGTGGACTCTGGC
>NZ_JBFAOU010000475.1:0-1282 GCF_040675365.1 Catellatospora sp. NPDC049609
ACAGTGAGGATGATGTGTGGGAGTCCTCCCGGTCCGGTCTGACCCTCTTCCCAACTGACCTCGGGTCTTGGACGGGATCTGTCGACCGGTGCCGGGAGGACTCTGCACTCACGGGCGTCGCGGGCGTGACCTGATAAGAGCCTGGTCCAGAGGCCTCATCACTGTTCTGTCCGCTTGCCGGCGCGGTGCGTGCCGCCCCTGTCCGGTCAAGCCAAAGGACGGCTGATGCCCACGATGACACACACCGGCCCGCAGATCACCGCGGGCGTGGACACCCACAAGGACACTCACACCGCAGCCGCGTTGGACGAACAGGGCCGGTTGCTGGGCTGTGCCCGGTTCCCCGCCACCGGTGACGGCTACCGGCAGCTGCTGGACTGGCTCGACTCGTTCGGCACCCCGGCGGCGGCAGGGGTAGAGGGCACCGGCTCCTACGGCGCCGGCCTGACCCGGTTCTTGACCACAGCCGGTGTCACGGTGGTCGAGGTCGCCCGACCCGACCGTGCCACCCGCCGCCGCAAGGGCAAAGACGACCCGACCGACGCCGAGTCCGCCGCCCGCGCCGTGCTGGCACAGCGGGCCGCCACGATCCCGAAGCAGCGCGACGGCCACGTCGAGGCGCTACGCCAACTACGGGTCGCCCGGCGCAGCGCGGTCAGCCAGCGCGCCGACGTCCAGCGCCAGATCCACGACCTGGTCGTCACCGCGGTCGAACCCGTCCGCGCACCGCTGCGCGGCCTGCCGGCCGCGGCCCTGATCCGGCACTGCGCCGCCGACACCCCCGACCCGGCCGAGGTCGCCGATCCCGCGACCGCGGCCCGCATCGCCTTAAGGTGTCTGGCCCAGCGGCATCAGCAGCTGACCGCCGAGATCAAAACCCTCGACAAGATGATCGAACCCCTGGTCCGGATCATCAACCCGGCACTGCTGGCCCAGCCCGGCATCGGCCCCGACACCGCAGGACAACTCCTCGTCAGCGCAGGGGCCAACCCGCAGAGGATGCGCAGCGAGGCAGCGTTCGCGATGCTCTGCGGTGCCGCACCCCTACCGGCCTCGTCCGGGCGCACCCAGCGCCACCGGCTCAACCGCGGCGGCGACCGCCAAGCCAACTCCGCCCTCTACCTGATCGCCCTGAGCCGCCTACGTTGGAACCCGCAGACTCAGGCTTACGCCCAACGCCGCACCGCCGAAGGCCTGTCCAAGAAAGAGATCATCCGCTGCCTGAAACGCTACCTGGCCCGCGAGATCTACCAGATCATCACCGCTGAACACCCTTATGGAT
>NZ_JBFAOU010000476.1:0-1276 GCF_040675365.1 Catellatospora sp. NPDC049609
AGACTACCTTGTCGCGCCCCAAGCTGGTCGTCGCGGCCGACGGACGGGGTGTGGTCGGGCGTGCCGGGACCCGGCTGCTGGCCGACCTCGCCGACACCACCGGCCTGACCAGCGGATTCGGTGACGCCCTGGCGGTCGCGGGACGGCGTTCGGGCGGTCACGACCCGGGCCGGGTCGCGCTCGACCTGGCCGTGACGATCGCCGACGGCGGCAGGGCGATCACCGACCTGGGCGTGCTGCGCGCCCAGCCCGAACTGTTCGGGCCGGTGGCCTCGGACTCGACGGGATGGCGGGCGCTGGAGATGATCGACACCGCGGCGCTGGGCAGGCTGCGGGCCGCGCGGGCCGCGGCCAGGGAGGTCGCCTGGGCGCAGTTGTGCGAGACCCGGGGCGCTCTGCCCGCCTCGACCGCCTGCGGCCGTGACGTGCCCGGCCTGGTCCTGGACATCGACGCCACGATCGTGGTCGCGCACTCGGAGAAGGAGCAGGCCAGCCCGACGTGGAAGAAGACGTTCGGCTACTACCCGCTGCTGTGCTTCCTCGACAACACCCGCGAGGCCCTGGCAGGGCTGCTGCGTCCCGGTCGCGCGGGGTCGAACACCGCCGCCGACCACATCACCGTGCTGGACATGGCCCTGGCGCAGGTCCCCGATGCGCACCGCCACGGCAGCGACATCCTCGTACGCGCCGACGCCGCAGGCCACACCACCGCATTCCTGCACCACATCCGCGACCTGCGCCAACGGGGCCTGTCGACGTTCTTCTCGGTGGGCGTGCCGATCACCGCACCGATCCGCGACGGCCTGGTTCACGCCAGCGCTTGGATCGACGCCCTGGACACCGACGGCGAACTGCGCGAGGGTGCGCAGGTCGTCGAGCTCACCCACCTCGTCGCCGCCCACGTCCTGGCCGGCTACCCGCCCGGCACCCGGCTGATCGCCCGGCGAGAGCGCCCGCATCCCGGCGCGCAACTCGACCTGTTCGACACCGTCGAAGGCTGGCGCCACCAGGTCATCGCCACCGACACCGGAGTCGGCGCGGGCTCGATCCAGTACTTGGAGGTCCGTCACCGCGCCCACGCCCGGGTCGAGGACCGGATCCGCTGCGCCAAGTCCACCGGGCTGGGCCGGTTCCCGTCCCGCGTGTTCGCGATCAACGCCGCCTGGCTCGAACTCGCCCTCACCGGCTGCGACCTGCTCACCTGGACCCAGCACCTGCTCCTGGACGGCGAACTCGCCCGCGCCGAACCCCGACGACTGCGCTACCAGGTCCTGCA
>NZ_JBFAOU010000477.1:0-1248 GCF_040675365.1 Catellatospora sp. NPDC049609
TTTGACCTTGCGGGGGTCGAGGTCGGGCTGGAACGAGAAGTCGTAGGTGTCGAGGGGCTTGTGGTGGGGCAGCTTCGACAGGCGCAGCACGCTGCGGTAGCGGCGTTCGTCGCGCACGGCCAGTTCTTCTTCGAGGATGAGGTCGAGGAAGTCCAGGTAGCCCATGGTGGTGCCATCGGCGCGGCGGGTCAGTTCGGTGAGGTTGGCGGCCAGGTGGGGCAGGCCGAGCCTGGCGGCGGTGGCCCGGATCCGGTCGGCGACCAGGTCACTCATGACACGTCCTTCGGGTCGATGCGGGGCAGCGCGAACGGGCCGGTGCCGGCGATCTCGTCATAGACCGACAGCGGGCGCCGGTCGACGGCCACTGCTGCGGCGGCGGCCCGGTTGAGCAGGGACTGCAGCGGGCTGGCTCCCGGTGCCTGCCGCGGGACATGGTTGGTGGGCGGATCGCCGGTGGTGACGGCGCGGGTGCGCCCGTCGGGCAACCCGTCCCAGTGGGCGGGGTCGACGACGCGGGCACCGCGGCCGACTGCGCGCGGGTGCGTGGCCAGCAGCGTGTCGGCGGTCGGGTCGGCGGTGACCGCGTGCAGGCTGACCGTCGCGGCGGTGGCCCGGACCTCGACCAGCTGCCGGGGGCGTACCTTGCGGGCCGGTACGGAGTACAGGTTGGCGTCGAACGCGACCAGGCAGTCCTTGCCGACGTGGCGCAGGTGCCGGTCGAGGACCGCATACGGTCGTGCCGGCAGTGGGCGCAGCGCGGCGTGGTCGCGGGCGGCGCGCACGCCGATCACCTCGCCGTGGGTGCGGTGGGTTCGCGCCCGCCGCTGCGGCACCCACGCCAGGAACGCCTGATCCAGATCACGCAGTGACGAGAACGCCCGCCCGGCCAGCACGTGCTCTCGCACGATCGTGACCTGGCGTTCGACGCGGCCTTTGCCGGTGGGCCGGTATGCGGCCAGGACATCGATGTCGAAGTCGTAGTGCCCGGCGAACGCGACCGCTTCGGGGTGCAGCGGCACCGCCCGGCCTGGGGCGACGTGTCGGCGTACGACGGTCTTGGTCCGGTCGTAGACGATCGCGCCGGGTGAACCGCCGAAGTGCGCGAACGCCCGCCGGTGGCACTCCCAGAACGTGGCCAGGTCCATGCTGGTCGTGAAGCAGCAGTACGGGTCGCGTGAGTACGACAGGACCATGTGAAACGAGTACACCTTCGCGATGCCGACATGGGCCAGGATCGCGCCCTCGTCA
>NZ_JBFAOU010000478.1:0-1236 GCF_040675365.1 Catellatospora sp. NPDC049609
CCTGTTAGAGGGGGTAGTTCTCACGAACACCCCGGCTAGGCCCGCTTCTGTCATTCCCCACGTCGAGGGACAAAAGCCCAGCTCATGTAAAAGAGAAAGCTCAGAGGGCTGGGTATTCGACCGTCAGCGAGCATTCCCGCTTGGCGATCACGACCAGGCCGGGCTGGTCGTCGGCGAGCGTGCCGCCGCGGTAGGCGATGACCTTCGGCTCCTCGTTGCGGGCCGCGTTCCAGGCCCGGATCTGTGCGCACAGCCGGTCGGCGAGTTGCGGGCCGGTGGGGCCGTGCGCGGCTGCGCCGAGTTCATATCGGCGTTGTGGCGCGTCGGACTTGGTCCTCAGCACGAAGTATGCCAACGAGTCGTCCTCGGCGATGGCCGGGCTGCGTACTGGAATGGCCGGCTTGCACAACCCGGACGCAACGGCGCCGGGCTTGGCCTCGATGCGGCACGTGCCAGGCTCCACGGCGGTCATCCGCAGCCAGATGCCGTCGAACGGCTCCTCCGACACGATCGTGACGTCCGTCCAGGTCTCAGTCTTGGGCTGGTCGAGCACCCCCGCGAGCGCGGCAGGGTTGATGGCCTGGTCCTCGTCCCAGTAAAGGCGCACGGTGCCGTCGGGGTCGATCGCGGCGGACCTCTCGCCGTCCTGCCCGATCATCGGTACGAAGCCGCACAGCACGACCGACTCCGAGACGAGCCGGTCCCGGTCGCGGACCAGGGCGAGGCTGCGGGTCTGGCCGCGCCAGCGCAGCGGCACGACGATGCGCCCGCCGGGCGCGAGCTGGTCCCACCAGGCGGCGGCGAGGTCGAACGCGCCGACGGTGACCACGATCTTGTCGTAGGGCGCCGCTTCGGCGTAGCCGAGTGCTCCGTCGCGGGTGACCACGCGGACCTGCGGGTAGCCGTTGGCGTCGAGTGCTCGGCGGGTGCCGTCGGTGACCCATGGGTCGATGTCGAGCGTGGTCACCTCGCCGTCTGGTCCGGCGAGGTGGGCGAGGTAGGCGGCGTTGATGCCGGTTGCCGAGCCGATCTCCAGAACGCGGTCACCGGGCTGGATGTCGGCCTGGTCGAGCATCGTGGCGACGAGTGTCGGCACGGAGGAGCAGCTCAGCGTCGCGCCGGTGTCCGGGTGCTTCAGCGTGATGACGGCGAGTTCGGGGTCGTAGGCGTCCTCGGCGGTGACGTCGGCGTTGATCTCGCGCAGGAACTCCAGGCGCGGGATGGCGCTCATCGTGT
>NZ_JBFAOU010000479.1:0-1232 GCF_040675365.1 Catellatospora sp. NPDC049609
GGCGGCTGATCTCGTCGTGGCAGAGGACCTGCAGGAATTCGAGGTGCCCGAGTTCGCCGGCGTGGGAGAACGCGGCCGGGCCTACCCCGAGTGGCCCGGCACCCCGGAGTCAGCGGCGCGACAGCGCGGTCAGGCCGCGGGCGGCGCCGGCCAGCGCGGTGGCGACGAGCGTGTCGAGCAGGTCCGGGTACGACATCCCGGCGGCCTGCCAGATGCGCGGGTACTGCGACGCGGACGTGAACCCCGGGAACGTGTTGACCTCGTTGAGGACCGGCTCGCCGCCGTCGGCGGGCAGGAAGAAGTCGACGCGCAGCAGGCCGCGGCAGTCCAGGGCGGTGAACGCGCGCATCGCCAGCTGCTGCAGGTGCGCGGTGACCGCCGGGTCGAGCCGGGCCGGGATGTCGAACACGACCTCGCCGGCGGTGTACTTGGCGTCGTAGTCGAAGAAGTCGTGCCCGCCCGCGACCCGGATCTCCAGCGGCGGCCCGGCCCGCAGGCTGCCGTCGGGCTGCTGCAGCACCGCCACGTCCACCTCGCGCCCGGCCACGCCCGCCTCGACCAGCACCTTGCCGTCGCTGGCACGGGCCGCGTCCAGCGCGGCGGGCAGCGCGGCCCAGTCGTCGACGCGGGTCACGCCGATGCTCGACCCGGCGCGGGCCGGTTTCACGAACACCGGCAGGCCCAGCCGCTGCCGGTCGGCGGGGGACAGCTCGGCCTCGCCGGGCCGCAGCACCGCGCCGTCGGCGACCCGCAGCCCGTCCGCGGCGAGGATCTTCTTGGTGAACTCCTTGTCCATGCCGGTGGCGCTGGCCAGCACGCCGCTGCCGACGTACGGGACGCCGACCAGTTCCAGCAGCGACTGGATGGTGCCGTCCTCGCCGTACGGGCCGTGCAGGGCGGGGAACACCACGTCGGCCCGGCCCAGGGTGCGCAGCGCGTCGCCGATGCCCAGCGGGACGCCGTCGACGTGCCAGGCGCCGTCGCGGGCGATCAGCACCTCGGTGACGTCGTACCGGCCGCGGTCGAGGTGGGCCAGGATGCTGCGGGCCGACTTGCACGACACGTCGTGCTCGCCGCTGCGCCCGCCGTACACGACGGCCAGTTTCATCAATGCGCTCCTTACTCCGTGGTGCGAGGTGGTGCGGGGTAAGGAAGGGCACCTTCTTAACGCTCAGGGCAACATCGGATCCTTCTACGAGATCTCGCCGGACCTGACGGTCACCCGCGTCGCG
>NZ_JBFAOU010000480.1:0-1195 GCF_040675365.1 Catellatospora sp. NPDC049609
CGGACCGCAGAAGTGGACCAGGCCAGGATCGGCAGGAAGTGGTGGAGCGAGCCCCGTCGAGCAAGTTCACCGTAGACACTGACGGACGTGGTGTATCGCTAGACGACCATCGTTGATCCTGGGTTGAGCCTATGCGGCGGTGAGTTCTGGTTCGGGCTGCGCCGCGCTGGTCGGGGTCTGGTCGTCAATGGTCTACTTGCGGGCCTTGGCGAGGAGTTCGGGGCCCATGTAGCGGCGCTGTTCGGTCGATTCGGCCGGGACCAGCCCGTCGATGAGCCGGACGTGGCCGCGACGTCGAACACTGCTCGGGCACATGCTTGATCTCCAGCATGGCCCGTCGTCGGTCTGCTCGGCCAGGACCGCGCCGACGAGGCGGATGACGGCGGCGCGGTTGGGGCGCCACTCTCGTCAAGCACCGGTTGGTGTCAGTTGGCCGGGAGAGTTGATGTCACGCTTCATTGCGACAGACCACGGCGGCAAGGTGAACCGCACCGGGTTTGGTAGCGGCCCGACCTCTGTGGAGGATCGAGCCATGTCACGTTCGAGTGCGTATCCGGCTGAGCTTCGTCAGCGCGCGGTGCGGATGGTCGCCGAGGTGCGGCCGAACTACGACTCCGACTACGCCGCGATCACCGCGGTCGCCCAGAAGCTGGGTATCGGCACTGCCGAGACGCTGCGTAAATGGGTCCGTCAGGCCCAGGTCGACACCGGCGCGAGGCCGGGTGTGACCAGCGAGGAGTCCGCGGAGATCAAACGGCTGCGGCGAGAGGTCGCGGAGCTGCGCCGCGCCAACGAGATCTTGAAAGCGGCTTCGGTTTTCTTCGCGGCCTAGCTAGACCGGCCACAGCCACGCTCGTGAAGTTCATCGACGAGCACAAGCAGGTGTTCACGGTCGAGTCGATCTGCCGCGTGCTGACCGAGCACGGCTGGCCGATCGCGTCGAGCACCTACCGCGCCGCCGTGCGGCGCGCACCCTCGGCCCGGTCCCGCCGCGACGACCTGCTCAAGGCACGGATCGCCCGGGTGCACGCCGACAACTACGGCGTGTTCGGCGCCCGCAAGGTGTGGCTGGTCCTCAACCGCAGGTCATTTGCCGCGACTGTCAACGGTCTTGTAGCGGTCCCCGCTGGCGGACATGAAGGCCCACGCGCTGGCGGACGTGAGTTCTCCCCGGTTGGACACCGGTTCTCCCCAT
>NZ_JBFAOU010000481.1:0-1183 GCF_040675365.1 Catellatospora sp. NPDC049609
CGGCATCCGGGGCGGCCAGCGACTTCTTGCCGTTGCCCTTGACGAAGTTGGTCAGGGATTTACTCGCGGACTCGCCGCGGAAGGTGACGACGATCTCTTCGCCGGCTTTCACCTTGGGGTTGCTCTCGTTCAGCAGCTTCCCGGTCAGCTTGACCGCGCCGTTCGATTCCACGGCGGTGCTGACCTCGAACACGGCGCCGAAGGCGTCGTACTTCTTGTCGGCGCCGCCCTTGTTTACATCTTGGATTCGCTTCAGCAGGGACATAGTGTGGTGCTCCTTGTCGGGGGATAAATCGTTGATTACGCCATGGAAGGACGACTGGAGCGGTTGGCCGCCAGTTCTTCGAGGTGTTCGAGGTAGGCCTCCAGCTGCTCATTGAGGTGGAGAACGCGCTGCGCTCGGGTTACCCCGACGTAGTTGACGTTGATCTCCTCGATCAGGTTGGTGTCGGCCTTGCTCATGTCGATCAACTGGCCGGTGTCGGAGTCGAGAAACTCCATGAAGTCGCCAGCCAGCTGGACATTGGGGAATTCGAGCCCTTTCGACTTGTGGCCCGTGGTGAGGATCAGACGGTTGTCCGCAACGTTGCCGTCTTCGACCGGTGCCAGGGCTGCCCGCTCGATTCGCTCCAACAAACCTGGGATATCCCGGCCATAGGCAGTGACGATCTTGCAGCGCGACTTAACTTCGCGGTCGTTGATCATTTCGGCGTATTCCACCAGCTCATCGAAGCTGCTGCTGAAGGACCGGATGAATGGATCCTTCACCTGGCCTTTGATCGACAACTGATAGACGTCCAGGATCTGATCGAAGCGGTAACCGCGGATGTCACCGACGAAGGAGAAGGGCTCGTTCTTGGTCAGAGCTTTCACGGCCCGGTCGAACAGCGCAGCATTGCCTCGGCTGAGGTACGCATAGCCCTCGCTGGCAGTCAGAGGACGGATCTTGCTTTCCGCCCCCAGTCCACGCAGATGAACGACATCACCCTTGAGGTCCAGGATGCGGTTAGCCACTTCCGCCACTTCGTTGCCGAAGCGGAACGAGCCCGTCAGGTAGAAGGTTTCGTCCGAGGGGATGAGCTCCATCGCGTTGCTCGCACCACGGAAGCCGTAGATCGCCTGATGGCGATCGCCCACATACACCTTCTTCGCCTGCTGCTGATTTACGATTGCTTGGGTGACG
>NZ_JBFAOU010000482.1:0-1172 GCF_040675365.1 Catellatospora sp. NPDC049609
CTGTTCGAGGACCAGCTCGAAGCCGTCGAGGCCGTGTCCGCGGCGCGTGGCGACGAGTACACGAACCTGGCACTGCTCACCGACGGCCTGCGCGCCGAACGCGAACAGGGCATCACCATCGACGTCGCCTACCGGTACTTCGCCACCCCGCGGCGCAAGTTCATCATCGCCGACACCCCCGGCCACATCCAGTACACCCGCAACATGGTCACCGGCGCGTCCACCGCCGACCTCGCCCTCGTCCTGGTCGACGCCCGCAAAGGCATCGTCGAACAGTCCCGCCGCCACGCGTTCCTGTGCTCCCTGCTGCGCGTGCCGCACCTGGTCCTGTGCGTCAACAAGATGGACCTCGTCGACTGGGACCAGGACATCTACGACCGCATCGTCGACGAATTCACCAGCTTCGCGGCCAAGCTCGACATCACCGACCTCGCGATCATCCCCATCAGCGCGTTGCAGGGCGACAACATCGCCACCCGCAGCAGCAACATGCCCTGGTATGAGGGCCCCAGCCTGCTGCACCACCTCGAGCACGTGCACATCGCCTCCGACCGCAACCTCGTCGACGTCCGGTTCCCCGTCCAGTACGTGATCCGCCCGCAGTCCACGACCGTGACCGACTACCGGGGCTACGCCGGGCAGGTCGCCTCCGGGATCCTCAAACCCGGCGACGAGGTCATGGTCCTACCGTCCGGGATGACCACCCGCATCGCCGGGATCGACACCGCCGACGGACCCGTCACCGAAGCATTCCCCCCGATGAGCGTGACCGTCCGGCTCGAAGACGAGATCGACATCTCCCGCGGCGACATGATCTGCCGCCCCCACAACACCCCCACCCCCGCGCAGGACATCGAAGCGCTCGTCTGCTGGATGGACGAGACCAAACCCCTGACCGTCGGCGCGAAATACTCGATCAAGCACACGACCAGGACGGCACGGGCGATCGTCAAGGGCCTGCAGTACCGCCTCGACGTCAACACCCTGCACCGCGACGAAACCGCCAACCAACTCGGCCTCAACGACATCGGACGCGTCCGGCTACGCACCACCGTCCCACTCATGGCCGACGAATACCGCCGCAACCGCACCACCGGCGGCTTCATCATCATCGACGAAACCACCAACCGCACCGTCGCCGCCGGCATGATCATCGAAGCCAACTAACCCCA
>NZ_JBFAOU010000483.1:0-1158 GCF_040675365.1 Catellatospora sp. NPDC049609
CAACCGAAAGCTCGTGAGGGGTCACCGCGACATGACACTACGCCAGCCCGCAGAGACCCCTACGACACGCCGACCTAACAAAGCACTACTAGGTCCTGTCTCACGGATCATGAGTATGGTTCGCCAGCCTCCCACGATCTTGTACCTATATCGCCTTCGGCGGGTGATATCCGTGTCGTGGAGTACGCGAGTGCAAGATTTGCGCGAGGGACCGGGTCAAGGGCGCAATGGGCCGGTGAGGGATTCGAGGCGGTGGCGGCCGAGAGGGTCGCGGTACCAGGCGAGGACGACTTCGAAGCGGGCTGGGTCGTAGGTAGCCCGCCAGCCGTGTACGGCTACGTGCTCGTCCATGTACCAGCGGTTCCACAGGCTGGAGGCCTCGGGAACCTCGGGTACGTGATCAGCGAATCGGTCCGAGGTAATGCCGGACAGGTGCCAGCTGCCGCCGTCGACCGGAACCGCTTCCCGCCAGCTGTCGTCGTCGGAAATCTCATTGCCCAGGGCTGACGACTCGATCAGGTTGTCGACGGACGTTGCGACCCAGTTCTCCGCGTGGATCACGCCGATCCGGCCGGTCGACCAGCTCAGGAGCACCGGCCAGGCCTGCTCGACCAGGCCGACCTCGGCTTCCCAGTCGCCGGCGTCGGTCTGCTGCCATCCGGACTCCACCGTGTCGTGGAACTCGTAGCCGCCCGGTGCCGGTCGCTCGCCGGGGAACCACATGCCGCCGTAGCGGGCGGCGAACTCCTGCAACCTCGCCAGTCCGCCGTCCGGTCCCGGATCCGGTTCGTCGTCTGCGTTCCAGCACTCGTAATACCGATCCGGCGGTTCCACCACCGTCGCCGGGTTGCGCCGGGACCGGGTCTCTAGGAACCGCCGAGCGCGGACGCTCAGCCCGGCCGGATCGTCCAACACGTGCCTGATCACGTGCGGCATGGTAGTGGTCGGCACGTGCAGCGGCACGGCCCCTGCACAGGCCGGGCCGCTGTAAGCCGCAGTCGACCTCGTCGTGGCCATGGACGGGCAGCGGGCCGTGCCCGACGGACATGATCCGCGAGACAGAACCTAGTAGTGCTTTGTTAGGTCGGCGTGTCGTAGGGGTCTCTGCGGGCTGGCGTAGTGTCATGTCGCGGTGACCCCTCACGAGCTTTCGGTTGT
>NZ_JBFAOU010000484.1:0-1140 GCF_040675365.1 Catellatospora sp. NPDC049609
CTGGAACAGCGTGACGCGCATGGTCGGCGATGCGGCCGGGCCGAGGACCGCCGCCCGCGCCGTGAGGCCGAGCCGGTTGATCTCGGCCAAAGCTGTCGCGAGGGCGCACTCGGCCGGCACGGATCGGAACGGCACCGCGGCCTCCGGGGGACTGTTCACCGGCCCGGACTGTGCCAGAGACCTGCGCTGATGTCAACGGCTGATAGCGGAATCCGAGGCCACGCGACGGACCGCGGGCCGAGCTGGACCCGGCCGCCGCTGAGGCCGCGCGGTTCTTCGAGGTCTATGCGGAACTGACCTCCCTCGACCTCGACTGGCGAGCCCGCATGCCGATCATCCAGCTCCGACAGCACCTCGCCGTGCTGGCCCAGTTCGACGACGACTGGGGTGCCGGTGACGGTTCAGCCGCGCTCCGGGCGGGCCGCCCGAAAACGGCCCGCCGACGCTAATCCTCCACTGATCTTGTTCGGCCTCACCGCGGGCGCCGGGTCGCCCATGCGCGTAGGGGCCGGGTGTGACCCCGGAGCGCTACCGCACCCCGATACGCCGTGATGATCGTCGGCTGAACGCTGCTGCCGCTGCGGTCAGTCAGCTCGACACGCAGCGAGACGTCCATGCCGGCGGCGTAGACGGCCTGGTCGACGACAGCGGCGAACGCCGGCGCGCTGCACGTCGCCGACTGCTCGGTCCACGTGGTTCCGTTGTCGACCGACACCCACCGCCTTGCGCCGACGATGTCACCGGCGACGTAGTCGCGCTGCCCCGTGGCCCCGAAACCGATCCTGAAATCCGTGGCGGCAGGGGTCAGGTTGCGCTCGTCGACGGCGATGTCGACCGGTCTCACCGGCGCGACGCCTACTGCCGCGGCGGTCTGCGCCTACCTGACGCGGGTATGCCGGGGCGAGCCCGGCGACATCGGCCTTCGCACGGCGACGAGCACTACGCCGACGGCCTGTGCGCGCGTGGTGCCGCTGACCGTGCCGCAGCCGGGGACGGACTTCGCCGCCTACGCCGCCGGAGTGGCCGCGTTGCTGTTAGACGCACGCCGGGACCAGCCCTCGCTCACGTCAACGCTTTCGGCGACGGTTCACGCCGCACAACGAGGGACGGCAGGTGGCCAGGACGCGTAATCGTCCTGGC
>NZ_JBFAOU010000485.1:0-1117 GCF_040675365.1 Catellatospora sp. NPDC049609
GAAGAGCACGCCGCGCTGGTGGCGTTGGCGCGAAGGCCTACGAGCGCGTATCGGCTGGTGGTGCGGGCGCGGATCGTGTTGGCCGCCGCGGGCGGTGCCCCGAACGCGGTGATCGCCGCGCGGCAGGCGGTGCACGTGGACACGGTGCGCAAGTGGCGGCGCCGGTTCTGGGCGCTGCGGTTGCGGGGACTGGCGGACGCGGACCGGCCGGGCCGCCCGGCGACGTTCACGCCGGTGCAGCAGGTGCAGGTCAAGGCCCTGGCGTGTGAGCTTCCGGCCGACCGCGGGGTGCCGCTGTCGCGCTGGAGCGCCGAGGAGTTGGCCAGTGAGGCGGTCACTGCCGGGATCGTCGCCGACATCTCCGCTTCGACGGTCGCCCGGTGGCTGGCCGCGGATGCGATCAAGCCCTGGCGATACCGGTCCTGGATCTTCCCGCGCGATCCGGACTTCGCCGCCAAGGCCGGGGTCGTGCTTGACCTGTATGCCCGGACCTGGCAGGGACGCCCGCTGGGCGACGACGAGTTCGTGATCAGCGCAGATGAGAAGACGTCGATCCAGGCCCGTTGCCGTTGTCATCCGACCCTGCCACCGGGCCGGTCCAGGCTGATGCGGGTCGAGCACGAGTACGACCGTGGTGGGGCGCTTGCCTACCTGGCCGCGTTGGACGTGCATCGCGGGAAGGTCCACGGCCGCTGCGAGCCCACGACCGGCCTGGCCCCGTTCGCGCGGCTGGTCGAGCAGGTCATGACCCGCGAACCCTACGCCTCAGCACGCCGGGTGTTCTGGATCGTCGACAACGGCTCGTCCCACCGCGGGCAGGCATCCATCGACCGGATGGCCGCCGCGTGGCCCACTGCCATGGTCGTGCACACCCCGCTGCACGCCAGCTGGCTGAACCAGGTCGAGATCTACTTCTCCGTCGTGCAGCGCAAGGTCGTCACCCCGAACGACTTCTACGACCTGGCCGACGTCGAGAACCGCCTGGAGGCGTTCCATGACCACTACAACCTCGCCGCTCGACCGTTCAACTGGCGATACACCAAGAAAGATCTTGACGCCCTTCTCAAACGCCTCGCGACCCAGCCAGCCCTACCCGCAGCTGCGGCACCCCCGACGA
>NZ_JBFAOU010000486.1:0-1088 GCF_040675365.1 Catellatospora sp. NPDC049609
TTCAACGCCATCCTCTACGTCAACCGCACCGGCATCGCCTGGCGTTACCTGCCCCACGACTTCCCGCCCTGGCCGACCGTCTACCACTACTTCACGGCCTGGACCAACGACGCCATCTTCACCCAGCTCAACTACGACCTGACCGGCCTGGTCCGCACCCAGGCCGGACGCGAGGCCACCCCGACCGCCGGCGTGATCGACACCCAGAGCGTGAAGACCTCGAGCAACGTCCCGCTCCACAGCCAGGGCGTCGACGCCGGCAAGAAGATCGTCGGACGCAAGCGCGGCATCGTCACCGACACCCTCGGCCTGCTCCTGGCCGTCATCGTCACCACAGCCGCCGCCAGTGACAACACCATCGGCATCGACCTTCTCGACCAGGCCAAAGCCGCCCACCCCGCCCTGGCCAAGACCTGGGTCGACGCCGGGTTCAAGAACCGGGTGATCGAACACGGCGCGGCCCTGGGCATCGACGTCGCGGTCGTCCCCAAAGACCCGCAGATCAGAGGGTTCTCCGTGGTCAAGCGCAGATGGGTCGTGGAGCGGACGATCGGATGGATCATGCAGCATCGACGCCTGGCCCGCGACTACGAAGCCCTTCCCGACAACTCCGCCAGCATGATCCACCTCGCGATGATCGACAACCTGGCCAAACGCGCCACCGGCGAAAGCACCCCAACCCGGCGAGACACCTGAACCGGCATCACTCACAAAATTCGTGAATCAGACGCCCTCTTAGCTTTCCGTTTAACGTGAGTTTCAGCAGTTCAGGGGCTTGACGGCTTGCTTCTTCAGGGCCGGATGTCGCGCCGCAGGCGTCGATGTCCGGCCTTTTGGCCTGCCCGGACCGGGCCTGCTTGGTTTCGGCCAGGTGGCCGGGGTGCCGAGGCGGTGCAGCAGTTGCACGAAACCTTGCCGGACGCGGCCGGGTGTCATCTTGTCTGCGGCCAGTGGCTGCTGCCAGGGCAAGCGGTGGTCGGCGACAAGAGGCCTGGCAAGGCGTAGCTGGGTCAGGGCGGCGAGGATGAGCTGGGTCCACCGGTCAGCCTGCTCTGGAGTACGTGGCTTCGGGTTGGTCCAGCCCAGTG
>NZ_JBFAOU010000487.1:0-1088 GCF_040675365.1 Catellatospora sp. NPDC049609
GGACCTTCAGAGCTTCAACATCGCACCGCGATCATGTATCACAGTCCACACACGACGCCGTGAAGCACTGCACCACAAGATCTTCGCCAGATCCAGAACTGCTGTCCGCCAGCCCGGATGCCACACGTCCGCCCACCCGGTGATCCAACAGACCGTTGACACCTAGCAGCGTGGCGATCCTGTGACGGACGGCACCGACAATCTGGGGCTCGCGGCTGGCGCGGGATGCATACCAGCACGTGCGACGGAACAGCGATATGTCGACAAGGAGGTCGATGTCCGCATCGTTGCGGAGGTCATCGCCGTAAGCGGCCACGAACTGATCGAACTCGTCGTCGGTGAGCCACCCCAGGCGCCACGAACCGATGACGTAGGCGACGTCCCACTGCCTGGGGCCGAAGCAACTGTCCTCGAAGTCGAGGAGGTGCACCTGACCGGCAATCGAAAGCGTGTTACCACGTGAACGTCGCCATGCAGGATCGCGCTTGTTTCAGCAGGCCACCGCGATGCCAACCATCGACGATCGAGTTCGCCGCGAAGATCGACAAGGCCCGCCAGGTCGGCAGCCGGTATCCCCCGCGCTGCTGCCGCCAGCTGCCGGCGGACTCGGTTCCAGGGATTGAGCGGCGGCAGGTCGGGCCACGGCGGAGGCTGCTGGTGTAGCTGCCTCAGCAGTCGGCCCAGGGCTTGGGCGGTGCCCCGTTCCACCGTCGGCAGATACTGCCACCAGGTGACGATTCGGCCGTCGACTCGGAGCAGTTGCTCAGTCGGCGGTGACCCGGCGGGTCTGACCGTTTGGATTCCCCTGCTTTCGCACCACGTCGCCAGCTCCAGTTCGGTCCGCAAACGCTCTCGGCGAGCGCGCACAGCGCCGACACGCGCGACGAGTCCAGCGGCAGGTACCGCGACAACGGCGTTGTCAGCCGGTGGCCGCAGGACCATGAGGTCGGCATCAGCGAACGGGGTTCCGGCCAGCGCCCTCCGAACGACAGCCAGTGAGGTCATTTCATCCTGATTGGCGTCGATGTCGAGTGGTGTAGGGCCAGGATCGCTCGCGCGATGGTGCCGGTCTTGCTGACGGTGCAGCG
>NZ_JBFAOU010000488.1:0-1069 GCF_040675365.1 Catellatospora sp. NPDC049609
CACTGAGGTATGCCCTCTGGCCAGTCCTGTTCCCAACCGAGAGAGGAACAGACACCATGGTGATCCTCGGAATCGACGCACACAAGCGAAGCCACACCGTCGTCGCGGTCGACGAGGTCGGCCGCAAGCTCGGCGAGAAGACCCTCGGCACCACCACCGCTGACCATCTGGCGCTGGTGACCTGGGCCGACAGGTTCGGCCAGGAGCGGCGCTGGGCGGTCGAAGACTGTCGGCACCTGTCCCGACGCCTGGAACGTGACCTGCTGGCCGCAGGCGAGCGAATCACCCGGGTACCGCCCAAGCTCATGGCCAACGCCCGCGACGGCGCGCGGACCTACGGCAAGTCCGATCCCATCGACGCCCTGGCCGTGGCCAGAGCCGCGCTGCGGGAACCTGACCTGCCCACCGCCCAACTCGACGGACCCGATCGCGACCTGCGACTTCTCGCCGACTACCGCGATGATCTCGTCGCAGAGCGCACCCGAGTCATCAACCGCATCCGCTGGCAGCTACACGAGATTGACCCGGCCTGGCAACCACCAGCCAGATGCCTCCAGCGGGCCAAGAACCTCAACAAGATCGCCGCCGACCTCGCCGGCCGCGACGGCATCGTGCCGCGGCTATGCCGCAGCCTGGTCCAGCGATGCCGAGAGCTCACCGAGCAGATCACCGCGCTCGACAAAGAGCTCAAGCACCTCGTGGAGAAGCTGGCGCCCGCGCTGCTTGAGATCATCGGATGCGGGACCCTGACCGCGGCGAAGATCGTCGGCGAGACCGCGGGCGTGAAACGCTTCCGCTCCCGGCACGCCTACGCGCGCCACAACGGCACGGCTCCGCTACCGGTGTGGTCCGGCAACCGGCAACGCCACCGCCTCAGTCGGGTCGGCAACCGGCAGCTGAACACGGCAATCCACCGGATCGCCATCACCCAGGCCCACTACCACCAGCCCGCCCGTGACTTCCTACAACGCCGGCGAGCCGACGGGGACACCACCAGCGAGTCCCTCCGCGCCCTCAAACGCCGCCTCTCCGACGTCGTGTTCCGGGCACTCCTCACCGACGCTTGACA
>NZ_JBFAOU010000489.1:0-1066 GCF_040675365.1 Catellatospora sp. NPDC049609
CTGCACCGTCAGCAAGACCGGCACCATCGCGCGAGCGATCCTGGCCCTACACCACTCGACATCGACGCCAATCAGGATGAAATGACCTCACTACGTCGCCGACAAGCATGCGGTTCCGTCTGGCTACGCACCGGATAAGCTAGTGTGCTGCGCCTAAAGTCCGTTTACATGCCTTGAAGTCAATACCGGTTACTTAGGGTCGTTGGCCTGGTGTTTTCGTGCGGCCTGGTTTGGTGCGGCGACGATGGTGATGGCCGGGTGGGGTGGTTCGCGCGGGTTGTAGTGCTCAGCCCGTTCGAGTGCCCAGTCGGACATCTTGCGTTTGATGACGCGGGGGTTGGTCTGTCGGCGGCGTGGTGGCAGGAGCCGTTCGAGGATCGCCCATCCGGGCGGCGCGATGGCTCAGGCCATCAGCACCAACCCCGAGCCATCGCGGTCCGGGGACCTCACCGAGAGGAGAACGAGGTGTCCAACGCGACTCCGACGCTCCAGGCACGCACGGACCAGGCCGACGAGTTCGACCTGGACGTGCGCCTGGTGGAGAAGAGCGACAACTACGCCGGTCTGATCGCCACGACCGACGACGGCTGCGGCAGCACCTGCGGCGCCTGCACCACCAACGCCGCCTGACGGCGCGTACCCCTCGGCCCGGTCGGCGCCGCCACACGTCCTCCCGTAGCCGCGTCGACCGGCCCCATCCCGATCCTGGAGATGTCCCGTATGCGTTCTGCTTAACACCGGGCCACGTACCGGGCCGGCGGCACGGCGCTCGTGCGCGCCACCGCGCACACCGGCCTGGAACTGCCCGCGTATCCGGACGTGACCGACCCAGCCGCCGCGGACTGCGCGACGTCGTGGGTGGGATGGTTGCGCGCCGTGTGGGCGTTGCCGGGAGTCGCTGAGACGCTGCGGCACGCCAGTCCGGTCCTCGCGCGGCAGATCGTCGTTCTCATCTCAGCGGGAAGGCCCTCGGTGCGCGATGCGTACCGTGCGGTGCTGTCCGTGATGCGATACCTGCAGCGGATGACCGGACGGGCAACTCCGCTGGGGTTGGCTGCCGGAGTGG
>NZ_JBFAOU010000490.1:0-1063 GCF_040675365.1 Catellatospora sp. NPDC049609
CGCCGAGTCCTGGCCGTCGACGTCCGAGACGCCGCCCGCCGAAGCACCACCCGCCACACCGGCGGCTGACCCTCCAGCGGAGCCCCTTTTTCCGGCTCTTCTGACGTTCTCGTGGGTGGGCTGAGACCCTGATCAACAGCACACGCCGTGTCCCGTTTAGGTTTCTGGCTTGTCGAAGGCTTGAAACCAAGGATCGGAACACGGCGTGCGTTTGACCAGGGTATTTCATCGACAGGCGGGACTGGAGCGGGCGGTCGTCGAGGACGTGCGCCTCGACGAGGACGCCGACGGCGAGGTCCTCGTCGTCGCGGTCCGGCCGCGCGAGGGCACCGCGCGCCGGTGCGGGCGCTGCCGGGCCCGCGCGCCCTGGTATGACCGCGGCTGGGGCAGGCGGCGGTGGCGGCATCTTGACTTCGGCACCCTGCGGGTGCAGGTCGAGGCCGCGGTGCCCAGGGTCACCTGCCCGGTACACGGACCGACGGTGATCGCGGTGCCGTGGGCACGGCACGGCACCCGGTTCACGACCGCGTTCGAGGACACCGCGGCGTGGCTGGCCGCGCGGATGTCGGCGTCTGCGGTGACCGGGCTGCTGCGCGTTGCCTGGCGCAGCGTGGTCGCCATCGTCGGCCGAGTCGTCGACGCGGCCGCCGCCGGCACCGACCGGCTGGCCGGGCTGCGCCGGATCGGGATCGACGAGGTCGCCTACCGCAAAGGTCAGCGATACCTGACTCTGGTCGTCGACCACGACACCGGCCGCCTGGTCTGGGCTGCCGACGGGCGGGACAAGGCCACCGTGGCCGCGTTCTTCGACGAACTCGGCGGCGACCGGGCCGCGGCGCTGACCCACGTGTCGGCCGACGCCGCCGCCTGGATCGCCGACGTGGTGACCGAGCGGGCACCGCAGGCGGTTGTTGAGCGTCATTCGCTGTGAGCATGTGGCGTAGGCCTGCGTCATTGCTGTTGAGCAGGATCTTGAGAGCAACCCGGAGGGTTGCTCTTCTTCGTGTGCGACGCCAACGTGAGCACGTAGGAACTGGACCGGCCCTCCCGGTCTGTTCTTGGC
>NZ_JBFAOU010000491.1:0-1057 GCF_040675365.1 Catellatospora sp. NPDC049609
GAACACCCACCCCGGGGCGGCAACAAACAACTCAAACCGGCCTTCTTCCTCGCCGCGTTCGCCGCCCCGGCCGACCCCGTCAGCCGCGCCTACTACGACCGCAAACGCGCCGAGGGCAAACACCACAACGCCGCCCTCATCTGCCTGGCCCGCCGCCGCTGCGACGTGCTGTTCGCCATGCTCCGCGACAAGATCCCCTAGCCGCCAACCATCACGGGTCACGTCCAGGCTCGTGGTGTAGCACTCGACGACCACAGGTGATCCTGATGTCAGCCTATGCGGCGGTGAGCTCGGGTTCGGGCTGCGCCGCGCTGGCGGGGGTCTGGTCGTCGATGGTCTCCTTCCGGGCCTTGGCGAGGAGCTCAGGGCCGATGTAACGCCGCTGCTCGGTCCACTCGTCGGTCTGCTCGGCCAGAACCGCGCCGACCAGGCGGATCAAGGGTCTGGGCCATCTCCGACCTGCGACCTGGACAGACTGGTCTCGCCAAGCTGCTCAGCCAACTTCTCCACCCGCCGGGTCGACACCCCGAGCAGGTAGCTCGTCGCGACGACGGACACCAGGGTCTGCTCAGCACGGCGCCGGTATTCCAGCAGTCAATCCTGGAAGTACGACCCCGTGCGCAGCTTCGGAATGGCCAGCTCGACCGTGCCGGCGCGGGTGTCCCACTCCCTCGGCCGGTAGCCGTTGCGCTGGTTGACGCGGTCGTCGCTGCGCTGGCCGTACTCCGCGCCGCACAAGACGTCGGCCTCGGCCGACATCAGCGCGTTGGCGAACGCGGCCACCATTGTCCGCAACACGTCCGAGTTGCCTTGCCCGGCCTGCTGGCGAAGCCGGCCGGCAGCGTCCACACTCTGAAGTGCGGTCATCGGAACTCCGTTCCCTCGAGACTTTGGTCGGTCTTCGAAGGATCAATCCGGTGGCCGTTTTACTTGTTACGCCCGAGTCCGAGACCCGACCGCTGCTACACCACGTCCGTCAGTGTCTACGGTGAACTTGCTCGACGGGGCTCGCTCCACCACTTCCTGCCGATCCTGGCCTGGTCCACTTCTGCGGTCC
>NZ_JBFAOU010000492.1:0-1057 GCF_040675365.1 Catellatospora sp. NPDC049609
ATCCCACCGTCGCGGCAATGACGTGCACACTCTCCATGACCGCCCCGCTACTCTTTGTGGGAGCTGGCTTGCCTGCGATAGCATCACCTCAGCCTGCCTGACAGACCGAGGTGCCTGCATCGCGGGCAAGCCCGGCTCCCACACAAGCCAGCGCGCCTGGATGAATGCCGTCTGTCCTGTGTTACCGAGGAGCCCTCATGGCCTTCCTGAATATGTTGCGCAAACGCCTGTTCGGCCTGATTTTGGTCGTCGTCGGGGTTTCGCTGATTACCTTTTGCATCTCTCACCTGATCCCGGGTGACCCGGCACGCCTGATTGCCGGCGACCGGGCCAGCGACGCTATCGTCGAGAACATCCGTCATCAACTGGGCCTCGACCTGCCGCTGTACCAGCAATACGGCCGCTACATGAGCGACCTGCTGCACGGCGATCTCGGCACATCGATCCGCACCAGCCGTCCGGTGCTGGAAGACCTGAAAGCCTTCTTCCCCGCGACCCTGGAACTGGCGGTTGCCGCCCTGTTGCTCTCCGTATTGGTAGGCGTGCCGCTTGGCGTGCTGTCAGCGGTGTATCACAACCGCGCCATCGACCAGATCGCCCGAACGCTGGCGGTCACCGGCATTTCCACGCCGGCCTTCTGGCTCGGCCTGGGCCTGATCGTATTGTTTTACGGCCAACTCGGCTGGCTGCCCGGCAGCGGTCGGCTGGATGAAGGCCTCGAACCGCCCCGCACCATTACCGGGTTCTACCTGATCGACTCGCTGCTGGCCGGCGATATCCCGCTGGTCCTGAATGCCCTGGAACACCTGATCCTGCCCGCCGTCACCCTGGGTTTCGTCAACCTCGGCGTGGTCGCCCGGCAGATCCGTTCGGCGATGCTCGACCAGTTGGGCGAGGACTACATCCGTACCGCCCGTGCCTACGGCCTGTCGCGCTGGGCGGTGATCCTGCGCCACGCCCTGCCCAATGCGCTGATCCCGTCGATCACCGTGCTCGGCCTGACCCTCGGTGACCTGCTGTACGGCGCCGTGCTCACCGAAACCGTGTTCGCCTGGCC
>NZ_JBFAOU010000493.1:0-1055 GCF_040675365.1 Catellatospora sp. NPDC049609
ACATCGCACCGCGATCATGTATCACAGTCCACACACGACGCCGTGAAGCACTGCACCACAAGATCTTCGCCAGATCCAGAACTGCTGTCCGCCAGGCCGGATGCCACACGTCCGCCCACCCGGTGATCCAACAGACCGTTGACAGCTATCGCGCACAAGATCGTAAGAGCCGGAGGGTCGTAGGTTCGAACCCTCGAGGCCACCACGGCCAACTGCACAGGCCGGCGGCTTTCGCGACCCAGCTTGGTGGGGGATACGGCATCGGCTGAATGGGTGGTCTTCGCGAGCGGGCGCATTGTGCTGTTGGCGCGCGCCTTGGGCGCCGGTATGAATGTGCACCCCTCGGGGACATGATCGCCTCGACCCGGCACCGCACAGGGGTGTGGAGAACGGTGCCGGGGTGTCCCCGAGCTCCTGCTGGGTGGAGGCCGGCAGGCGGTGCCGCACCGACCACCCCTTCGGTCGCAGCGGCACCGCCCCGGCGGGGCATGGGCCAGGTGCCCGCAGCCAGAGATGTCGCGGTCAGTTTGGGTGAGCTTCCACCCCGGGAGTAGACACCGGGTTCTCACGCTGCGAGGGGCGTGTTCGTTGCGGTAGTGGGCGGTGGGCGCCTCGTGGGGCGTGCGGTAGCCTAGGCTCGAGTGTAGGCGCCGACGGTTGTACTAGATCTCGATGTACTCGAAGACTGCCTGTCGTGCCTGGTGACGGTGGCCCAGACCCTGCAGGATCTCCATCTCCTTCTCCGTCTCCAGGCCCGCGACCCGCTTGCGCAGCCGGCGCAGTTCGTCGCGCTCGGCGGCAGACAGCTCACCCGGCGCGGGCGGCCGCGCGGCCGCCTCGGCCTTGCGGACCCACCCGCGCAACGTCTCGTGGCTGACGCCGAGATCGCGGGCCACCTCGTTGATCGGACGGCCCGACGACCGGACCAGCCCGACCGCGTCACGCCGGAACTCGTCGGTGTTACGATCTTGTGCGCAATAGTTGAGGTCGCGTGATGGGCCGCTCCGGGGCGTTTCACCAGGTGATGGTGCGGTCGGAGACCAGGGCGGCGACGG
>NZ_JBFAOU010000494.1:0-1034 GCF_040675365.1 Catellatospora sp. NPDC049609
TAACGATCTTGTGCGCAATAGCTGAGGTCGCGCAGTGGACTCCTCCCGGCGTATCACCAGGTGATGGTGCGGTCGGAGACCAGGGCGGCGACGGCGTCGACGGTCTGCGGGAGCAGTTCCCGTCGTCCGGTGAAACGCTGCAGCACCCGCCACCACTTCAGTTCGGCGATGGCGTGCTCGACGGCGATCCGCCGGCTGGACTGATCCTTGCGTTTGTGCTCGTAGGCGATCCGGTAGGGCTCTGCGGCTCCTGGGCGCAGCTTCAAAGGCGGTGCCTCGACCTGGCCGGGATGGCTCTTGGCCAGGCCCTGGTATCCGGCGTCCACGAGGATCCGGACCTGCGGCTAGGCGTCGAGCAGCGCGTCGATGCCCTCGATGCGGACCGCGGTGTGGTCGTGGACGCGGCCCGGGCGGTGGGTGCCGCACCACAGAGTCGCACCCGTCTCATCGCTGATCACCGTGCTTTTGATCGTGTTCTGCCGGGCCTTGCCCGACACGAACGCCTTGCGCCCGCCCCGGCCCGCCCGCGGCCGGCGGACCCTGATCTCGGTGGCGTCCATCCGCAGGACCACGCCCTCGGCCGCGGCGTAGGCGAACACGTCGGCCAGGGTCCGCAGCCGCACCCCGGTCGGGGTCGCGAATCCCCGCCCGGCCGGCAGCGGCCGGATCTGCCCTATCGCCCGCGTGACCGTGGAGCGGTCAACGCCGAACGCCACGGCGAGGGCATCGTGCGACAAGCCCGTGCGCAGATGGACGAGGGTGATCACCACCCGGTCGGCCAGGCGCAGCTCGAGGGGTCTTCCCGCGCCTGCCGCACGCCGACGGCGGCCACCGCGCCGCTCGTGCAGCCGACCCTCCCGACCGGCGGCCCAGCCCGGACCCACCTCGGCCAGGACCAGCCGCAGATGATGCCGCGAGATACCCGTGAACACCGGATGGCTGAAGACACGACGAGCCCAGCGACAAGACATCCAGAAAGGATCTGCGATCGGACCGGCAGCCGCCACCGTCAGCTATTGCGCACAAGATCGTAA
>NZ_JBFAOU010000495.1:0-1029 GCF_040675365.1 Catellatospora sp. NPDC049609
CAGGTTGGCATCACCACAGGCAAACACGCCGGGCACCGTGGTCTGGCGCGTTTCGTTGGTCAGTAGATAAGGTCCGGTCGGCCCTTCGACAAACTCACACCCCAACTGCTCGGCCAACGGGCTGGCCATACGCGTACGGGACAGGGTGAAGATACCGTCCAGGGCGATCACTCGACCGTCTGCCAATTCCATATCCGCCCGCTCACCGACAATCCGCCGCACCGTCTGACTTTCGACGCTGACCCCGCGCCGATCCAGTTGCGCCTGCTGTTCGGCATCCGGCACAAATACGCCGTTGGTAAACAGCGTGGTAGTGCCCCAATCCGGCAGCAGCATGGCGTGATGCATCGCCAGCGGCGAAGTCGCCAGCACGCCGATGCGGCCTTGATCCAACTCGTAGCCGTGGCAATACGGGCAATGGAACACATGCTTGCCCCAACGCTCCTTCAGCCCTTCCACCTCGGGCAACTCATCCACCACGCCGGTGGCGAGGATCAGGCGCTTAGCGTTGAACCCACCGCTGCAGCGGGTTTGCACCACGAAACCGTCCTGGCGTTGGGTAGCGTCAACGGCGGTGTCCTGCACCCAGGTCACCGTCGGATACTCCATCAACTGCCCTCGCCCTTCGGCGGCGATCAGCTCCGGCGGCTGGCCATCCTGGCTGAGGAAACCATGGGAGGTGGCCGCAAACCGATTGCGCCGCTGCCCGGCATCAATCACCAGCACCTTGCGCCGGGCCCGCGCCAATTGCAGGCCGGCGGACATTCCGGCGTAGCTGCCGCCCACGATAATCACGTCGTAAACCATGAAGATGACCTCTCTGGTGGCCCTTGCATCGGTTGCCGGGCATTCACGACACACCATAAGTTACGTAAAAATACCTCGTCAAGCATCTCGCAACTCTAATCGTTACGAACGATACTTTCGGGCAGGAGCCGATGATGGCGAGGCTGAGCAGGAACAGCAGCAGCCGGCGGCGCAGCAGCGCCTCGACGGCCATCACGATCAGCACCGCGGCCAGCGTCACCC
>NZ_JBFAOU010000496.1:0-1026 GCF_040675365.1 Catellatospora sp. NPDC049609
CGGTGCGTGGAGCGAGAACCACGCACCGGCACACCGATTACCTGTAGTTACATTGGTCACTAAAGCAGAACCCAATGATAAACAACTCGTCGGGCCGCTCCGCTGAGAGCGCCTTGAAAAATTCTCGGTGTTGCGCTTGGTCCATGTCGTACAACCTTATGGCAAACTCTCGCCCCTGCGATTCCATTTTCATACGGAAGTCCTCAGAATACAAGGACGCGTCAGCTCGCCTCGGGTCATTACCCGCCCAGCTACCGTCCTGTCTGCCATGTGTCCCGGTGGCAACGTGCACCTTCTTAATCCCGGCGCTCTTCGCGAGTTTGACCATCGCCGCTACGGTGGCAGCCTCGATCCTGCCCGTATAGGTGACCACGTTGCCCATCCGGACAGCGAATGTACCTTCATAATCCACTCGAAAAAGCATCGGCAGGGCACCAACTTTGCCAGCCGCGTTGGCGCCAATGGCAATTTGGCCAGGCCGCGCCGCGAAGCCATCGCCGCCACCGCTTGGCTTTCCGCCGCCGCCAGCGCGGGATCCGCCGCCTCGGCTCCCTCCTGTGGGGATAGGAATGCCTGCTGATGCTCCGTCGGTGAGGAAGGCCGCTGCTCCGTTGATCATCGCGACGGAGCGGACGTCTGAGTAGTAGTCGCTTCTCGTTCCGTGTTCCCAGCCGTTACCTGTGGGGGAGGGGTATGTCCCGGCCATGCCTTGGTCCCAGTAGTGATGTCTGGGCGGGCAGCCGTTGCACCACTGGTTGTCACTCAATGGGCCTCTAGCTTCGACGGTGTCGGCGTGGGCGAGCATGGCGTCGTACGGGTCGTGGTTAGCGATGCTGGGGGCTTGGCCGATAACGGTGATTTCTTCGGCGCCGTGTACGGGGAGGTTTTCGCTGCCTTTGCAGTCGCCGTAGACGCAGGTTCCTCCGGGGTTGAGGCCGTTGGGGTCGATCATGCCGATGGGGTTGTTGGCGGTGTAGGTGTAGAGGTTGGCGGTGGTGGGGTTGGTGTAGTCGAGGTCGGGTGTGG
>NZ_JBFAOU010000497.1:0-1012 GCF_040675365.1 Catellatospora sp. NPDC049609
CCGGGGCTCCGCGGCGCCTCGCGCCCCGCCTTTCCGTAGACGTTGGCCTATCTGGATGACTTCGATCATGGTTTTTTCATCCAGATAGGCCAACGTCTATGACGGGACGGGACGGGACGGGACGGGACGGCACGGGGCGGGATGGGGTGGGGTGGGGGCGGGGGAGGGGGAGGGCGGCGGCGTGGTCGCGGGTGGGGTGGCGGGGGCGCGGCTACCGTCGAGGGGTGGCGAAGGCGGGTGGGGGGTTCCTGCGGTGGGTGGAGCTGGACGAGGACGGGACGGACCTGGCGGCGTACCCGTTCGCGCTGCCGGTGGTGGCCGCGCTCCGTAAGGCCGGGCGGCTGGAGCTGGACCCGAAGGTGACGTTCCTGGTCGGTGACAACGGCACCGGCAAGTCGACGCTCATCGAGGCGATGGCGGTGGCGGCCGGGTTCAACCCCGAGGGCGGCTCGACGAACTTCACCTTCGCCACCCGGGCCACCGAGTCGGTGCTGGGCGGGCACCTGCGGCTGGTACGCGGGCTGCGCAAGCCGCGCACCGGGTTCTTCCTGCGGGCGGAGTCGTTCTACAACGTCGCCACCGCGATCGAGGACCTCGGCGTGGCGCACGCGTACGGCGGCCGCAGCCTGCACGAGCGCTCGCACGGGGAGTCGTTCCTGGACCTGGTCGCGCACCGGTTCGGGCCGCAGGGGCTGTACCTGCTCGACGAGCCGGAGGCGGCGCTGTCGGTGTACGGCTGCCTGGCGGTCATCGCCCGGATCCAGGAGCTGACCGCGCAGGGCTCACAGTTCGTCGTCGCGACCCACTCGCCGGTCCTGCTGGCGGTGCCGGGGGCGCGGATCCTGCAGATCGACGCCGACGGCGCGATCGCCCGGGTCGGCTACGACGACGCCGAGCCGGTCGTGCTGACCCGCTCGTTCCTCGCCGAGCCCCAGCTCTACCTGCGCCACCTGCTCGCCGCCGACTGAGCGGCGGCGAGCCATCATGATCCGTTCGTGTGGACGCCTACCGC
>NZ_JBFAOU010000498.1:0-1011 GCF_040675365.1 Catellatospora sp. NPDC049609
ACCTGGGTGGCGGTGCGGGCCGGGTTCTCCCGCTTCAACCCGCCGGCCATGTCCAACACTTCGGCCGGGGTGCGGGCGGTGACCTGCGCCGGCCGTGGGACCAGCGCGGCGAACCCGCCCTGGCGGAACCAGCGCGCCCACCGGTCGATCGTGTTGCGGGCCACCACGATCTTGTCCCCGAACGGGCCGTCGTGTTCCCGGCCGGCGATCTGGCGCACCAGCACACCGCGCTGCCGGGTCGACAGGCCCGGGTCGATCACCTCCTGGATCAGCGTGTATCTGAACAGCGCGACCTTGCGGGCCCGTTCGGCCCGCACCCGCGCATCGTGTTCATGGACGTTCAATCCCTGCACCTGCCGTTTCGTCTGCTGCCGGACCTCGGCATCAGACGAAACGGGCCACCACGACCCTCATCGCGGCACCGGCCAGGGCGCACTGGTGTTGATTGGCGCTTTGAGCAGATCCGGTGACAGCAACCGCCCGCCGGTGACCGCAGCCGCCACCCGCCAGGGCGACACCATGAACACCGACAACCCCCACCGATGGGACACCGCGGCGGCAGCCGACACGATCGCCGCGACAGCGTCAGCGAACACTGATCCGGCCGCCGCCGGCGGCACCGGATCAGCATCGACATCGACCAGCACCTGCGTGAACAGTCGCCGCAGCGGCTCAGCCCGCCCACTGAACCTGGCCAGCCAGCCCCGCACCGTCGAACGAGCCCGACCCACCAGCCCTGCCACCCGCCGGCTGCCCGCGCCCGCCGCCCTCGCGACCAGCCCGGCGCCGATCACCTCGACCGCGTCCGCGCGGCGGACCAGCACATTCACCCCCAGGAGCACATGCGACCGCCCACACCTCGCGCACCGGGCCCGCCGCGGCCGCACCCGCGCCCGCCCAGACGGCGTACGCAGCCAACGCGGCCGGGCGAACCCCCACGGCCGCAGCACCCCCGAACACGACACGCCATCTGCCCCGCGAGCAGCCTCTTCTCGACGGCCGCCGTATCCA
>NZ_JBFAOU010000499.1:0-1010 GCF_040675365.1 Catellatospora sp. NPDC049609
CGTCGCCGCCCTGGTCTCCGACCGCACCATCACCTGGTGAAACGCCCCGGAGCAGCACATCGCGTGACCTCAGCTATTGCGCACAAGATCGTAAGGCCACATCTCGTTTGGTACCCGTGTGAGCTGTGATGCAGCATGTCGTTTGTGGAGCAGGAAGCCGTGACAGAGTGGGCACCAGACCGCTTGTGGGAGATCGCCGCGTCACTGATTCCGGCCCCGCCGCGCCGTCGGCAAGGCGGTGGCCGGCGTCGGCGTGACGACCGGGCGATCCTGGCCGCGATCTTGTACATGACCAAGGCCGGCTGCTCCTGGCAGACGCTGCCGGTCGCCATGTTCGGGGTCAGCCGCGCGACCACGCACCGCAGGTTCACCGAGTGGACCGCCGCCGGGTTGTGGACCAGCCTGCACTACCGGGTCTTGGACCTGCTCGGCGCGCAGGGCGGGATCGACTGGTCCCGGGCGGTGGTCGACTCGATCAGCGTCCGGGCTCAAAAGGGGGCGAACTGACCGGTCCGAGCCCCGTAGACCGCGACAAACCGGGCAGCAAGATCCACGTCATGTCAGACCGGGCGGGCCTGCCCCTGGCCGTTCTGATCTCTGCCGCGAACGTCGCCGACGCGCACGTGCTCCTTCCGCTGATGGACTCGGTCACCCCGATCCGCTCCCGCCGAGGCCGCCCACGCCGCAAGCCGGCCAAGCTGCACGCCGACAAGGCCTACGACAACCAGCACGTACGGGCGGCGCTGCGGGCCGACCGCTTCGGCATCCGCATCGCCCGCCGACGAGTCGAATCGTCTCAGGTCGGCACCGCTGGGTCGTCGAACGCACGCTGTCATGGCTGATGAACTACCGCCGCCTCGTCCGACGCTACGAACGCACGCCTGAACACTTCCTCGCCTTTGCCGACATCGCCTGCACCCTGACCTGCTACAAACACCTCACCAAATGAGATGAGGCCTAACGATCTTGTGCGCAATAGCTGACGGTGGCGGTTGCTGGTCCGATCGCAG
>NZ_JBFAOU010000500.1:0-1008 GCF_040675365.1 Catellatospora sp. NPDC049609
CTCGCGCCCTGCTCGGCGGGCTGTTCGTCGCCGCCGGGGCCAAGGCGCTGATGAAACCCGACCGGTACGCGGCCGAGGCCGAGCATCAGGACCTCGGCGTGGCGGCATCGATAGAAAGCGAAGCTCCTGTAGAACGTCGATGGGTCTGCTGCACCGATAGGTGACATCTGAGATGGCTTGCCCTGCGGGCAGGCTGGAAGGATGTCGCTGTGCCCAAGCCGTACCCCCGTGAGTTCCGTGACGATGTCGTGCGGGTCGCCCAGTCCCGTGACGCCGGCGTGACGGTCGAGCAGATCGCCAACGACTTCGGCGTTCACCCGATGACGTTGTTCAAGTGGATGCGCGCCGCTGACGTCGACGCCGGTGCCAGGCCCGGTGTGAGCAGCACCGAGTCGGCAGAGCTCCGCGAGGCGCGCAAGCGGATCAAGCTGTTGGAGCAGGAGAATGAGGTCCTGCGCCGGGCCGCGGCCTACCTGTCCCAGGCGCACCTGCCGGGAAAAGGATCTACCCGCTCGTGACCGATCTGGCCGCGGACGGCATCCCCGTCGCGGTGACGTGCCGGGTCTTGAAGATCGCTCGTCAGCACTACTACCGGTGGCTTGCCCAGCCGGTCACCGTGGCTGAGTACGTCGAGGCGTGGCGAGCCAACGCGCTGTTCGACGCCCACCGCGACGACCCTGAGTTCGGTTACCGGTTCCTGGCCGACGAGGCCGCCGCGGCCGGGCTGCCGATGGCCGACCGGACCGCGTGGAAGATCTGTTCGGGGCGCGGCTGGTGGAGCGCCTTCGCCAAGAAACGTCGCGGCAAGGGCGGCAAGGTCGGCCCGCCGGTCCACGACGACCTGGTCCGGCGGGACTTCACCGCCGCCGGCCCGAACCGGCTGTGGCTGGCCGACATCACCGAACACCGCACAGCTTGGATTCCATCAGTCGTCGCAACACCCGCCGAGAGTTGGTTGCGATGGCAGGTCAGAAGTACAGCGATGAGCAGAAGCAGAAGTTCTTCGAT
>NZ_JBFAOU010000501.1:0-1006 GCF_040675365.1 Catellatospora sp. NPDC049609
TGAGCTTGTCCCGACCTCATTTCCGCTGGTGAGTCTGGGTTGACAACGAGAACGCCGGCGTTCAGCACGAGGTCAACAGGTAGGTCATCTTCTGGTCGGTGAGAACCAACGGCGTGCCCGCTGCGGGTCACGATGCGGTATCGGTCTTGGCGGTGCCGAACGGGTTTCGGGTCAGGTACTGCAGGGCCTGGACGGCCTTGACGACCGTGGTCAGCTGCCGGGGCCGTCCGCGGAAGTCGCAGGCCAGTACCCGCCAGGACTTGAGCTGGGCGTTGGCGCGTTCGCCGACGGCCCGCAGGCCCGCCAGGACCCGGTTGGCGTTCTTGCGCGGCTCGGGCAGGGTCTTCTCGCCGCGTTTGCGCTTGTAGCCGGTGATCACACGCGGGTGCAGGCCGATGTAGCCCAGGTCTGCGAGGAGCCCGAGGAAAGCCACCACCTTCTCGGCGATCTTGAACCGGCGGGCCGCGGTGATGTCGACCGTCTTGCCCGGCAGCACCCCCGACACCCACAGCAGTTCCCCGTCCGGGGCGGCCACGGTCTGCACCGCACCGCCGTGCCGGCGGTGCTTGCCGGAGTACCAGTGCTGCTTGCGGGTGTAATCGGCGGCGACGCGTTCGGTGGGGATGTTGACCCCGTCGACGATCAGGTAGTCCCACCCGGCCCTGGCCGCGAGGTAGACGACCTCGGTCAGCGGCAGCGCGCGCCGGGCCAGTACCTTGATGCCCTCCTGGATCAGGGTCCGGCAGGTGCTCTTGGGCACGCCGTTGCCGGCGCCGAGTTCACGGTAGGTGTGTCCGCCCTCCAGCCAGGCGATCGTCAGGACCGCCTGGATGGTGACGTCGTGGCCCCGCCACCGGGTGCCGATACGCCGCCGGTAGCGGGTCAGCGCTGCGGCCAGGGCCGCCACGGCATGGGCTGGCGTGGACAGGGCCAGACCGTAGATGATGGGCGCGGAGGTCTGCGGTTCTTGGTTCGTCACAAAACCGATCTATCGCAGACCTCCACT